>CABXSO010000012.1 GCA_902514945.1 uncultured Pelagibacteraceae bacterium
GGAAATGAAAATTGCTGCAGCTCACGCGATTGCTAATCTAGCAAAAGAGGAAGTACCAGACGAAGTTGTTGCTGCGATGGGAGGTGATAGACCACATTATGGAAAAGATTATATAATTCCCTCAACATTTGATCCTAGACTTATAAGTGTAATTCCAGCTGCAGTAGCTAAAGCAGCAATAGATACTGGTGTTGCAAGAATTAATATAGAAGATTTTGATAATTACAAAGATCAATTAAGACAGAGATTAGACCCTACTGTTACAATCATGCAAGGTATAAATAATTATATTAAAAAAAAACCGAAAAAAGTAATCTTCGCAGATGGTGAAGATGAAAATATGCTTAAAGCGGCAATAGCATTTAAAAACTCAAACTTGGGAATACCAATCTTAATCGGAAAAGAAGACTTGATTAAAAATCAAATAAAAAAAATAGGTTACAGTGAAAATTTTGATATAGAAATTATCAATTCAAAAAATACTAAGAAAAGAGAAAAGTATACAAAATATCTTTTTGGAAAACTTCAAAGAAATAAAGGCATGTTAGAGCGTGATTGCGATCGTTTAGTAAGAGATGATAGAGTTGTTTGGGCTTCTTGTATGGTTGCATGTAAAGATGCTGATGCGATGGTAACTGGAAATACCAGAAGATATTCCGCATCACTAGAGAAGATAACTCAAGTTGTAGATTCAAGAGCAGGTGAAATAATGTTTGGTTTAAACTTAATAGTTAATAGGGGAAAAACAATTTTTATATGTGATACCTCTGTCATTGAGTATCCTGATGCAAATCAACTAGCAGAAATGGCAAAATCAGCAGCTAGAGTGGTTAGATTATTTGGATTTGATCCCAAAGTTGCTTTCTTATCTCATTCTACTTTTGGAGAGCCTGCTACTGAAAGAACCAAGAGATTAAGCGATGCAGTTGAAATTTTAAAAAAAGATAAAGTAGATTTTAAATTTGATGGAGAGATGCAGCCAGATGTAGCTTTAGAAGAATTATATAAAGAGCTTTATCCATTTTCAGAAATTGTGGGAAATTCTAATGTCTTGATAATGCCTAGCCAGCATAGTGCAGCTATTTCATACAAAATGATAAAATCAATGAGTAGAGCAAAGGTTATAGGACCTTTATTAATTGGTTTAGGCCTCCCAATCGAAATTGCTCCC
Organism: uncultured Pelagibacteraceae bacterium; assembly: GCA_902514945.1. Taxonomy (GTDB): domain Bacteria; phylum Pseudomonadota; class Alphaproteobacteria; order Pelagibacterales; family Pelagibacteraceae; genus Pelagibacter. The sequence continues at coordinate 1,172 of CABXSO010000012.1, forward strand.
CTGAGAACATCAACTTCTGAAATCATAAATTTAGCTTCAATAGCTGCATACTCCGCAGATGTAATTGACTATAAAAATAATTAATTTTTTTGAATTCTTAAATCCTGTACAAGTAAAATGCTTGCTATTACATCCTCAACATCTAATATTTCTTCTGCTTCTTGTACAACCAATGATTTTTCATCTGAAGTTAAGGCTATTCCATAAACATAAATTTTCTTTTTGTATGTATCAATCTGGTAATTAGTTGCTTTTACTTGTTTATTTATAATTAGAGCAGTCCTTAATTGTGATGTAATTAAAAGGTCTTTAGCAGATTGTTGAAAATTAAATTTTTCCTTAATCTTAATATCATTTCTAACTGATCTAGTTCCCTCTGTTTCCCAAGCAAGTTTTGTAATTTTGAGTTTTTCCTCAGGATTATCTACTTTTCCAGTCAAAAAAATTCTTCCATCTAAAACTTTGGATTTAATCGATATAAAGTATTTTTTATCTAACATTATAATTCTTGCAGATAGATTTTTTTGCATAATCGAATCATCAATTTGTGTCCCTAATGATCTGGGATCTAATGCAACTGATACTCCTGTTCCAAAAATTCCTTTTGAAGAAACTCCAACACATCCTGCGAAAAATAAACTAACAAATAATAATATTAAAATTCTAAATTTCATTCTTAATCTTCAGACAATAGTTATATATCTCTTTTTTTGAGATATCATTATTCCTAGAAATAATATTTGTTATTTCTTTTATACTTAATTTTTTAATCATTTTTTTTATATCCTTCTTATCTGATTCACTTAATAAAAGTGAACCTTTTTTAACTCTTTTTTTTTCCGATAAAACAATAGTTAATTCACCTTTAAGACTATCTTCAAAAGTTTTTAAATCTTTAACGTTGTATCTCAAATATTCCTCATAATATTTTGTCATTTCTCTACAAATTAAAATCATTCTATCTGAAAAGTTTTCTTTTATTTTTGGAATAGCTTTGTTAATTTTTTTTGGAGAAATAAAAAAGATAATACAAGAGTCCAGTTTTGAAAGAGATCTCAAATCATTTTTAATATCTTTAAGTTTTGACGGAAAAAATCCATAAAAAAAATATTTTTCAGAAAAACCGCTTGCAGATAAAGATGTACTTACCGCAGATGCACCAGGTAATGGGGTTATATTGATTTTTTCTTTAACACATTGTTTTACTAATATAGCTCCTGGGTCTGAAATACCTGGTGTACCAGCATCAGAAATAAGTGAAATGATTTTACCATTTTTAAGATTATCCATGATTTTAGGTAAATTTTTTTTTTCATTAAATTTATGATTTGAAAATAATCTTGATTTGATATCAAATTTTTCTAATAATTTTAATGAAACGCGTGTATCTTCACAAAGAATTAGATCTGATTTTTTTAAGATTTCTATTGCTCTATAAGTGATATCCCCTAAATTACCTATTGGGGTTGGTATTAAGTATAGTCCCTTTTTGATTTCTTTATTGTGAGATAAAGGATTTATAGCCATAATTGCACAATACTAAAATTATAGTAATCATTAAATGAATATTTTTTTTAAAATTCTTTGTTTTGTATTTTTTCTATTTAAAACTACTGCTTTATTTTCAGAAGACACAAAAATAAAAATTGGAGTTTTGGCACCTCTATCAGGAGAAAATGCTGCTTTAGGTAAACAAATAATAAGTTCTATTAGGATGGCTTTAATAGATATAAATGATGATCAGATCGAAATATACCCGAAAGACACTAGATCAGATCCTAACATTGCTTTACGTTCAGCCTTAGAGCTAGAAAAATTAGGTATCACTTTAGTAATAGGACCTGTTTTCTATCAAAATTTATTACATCTTGAAGAAATTGATAATATTACTTTTTTATCTTTAACTAACAAAACTTTAGACTTACCAAAAAATATAATAAGTAGCGGAATAAACTCAACTTCGCAATTAAATACTATTAAAAAATTTTTAAAATTAAATGATATTAAAAAAACAATTTTCTTAATCCCTAATTTGAATTATGACTTAGAGATAAAAAAAGGTATCAAAGATTCAAAACTAAAGTTTTTTAAGAAATATGATTATAATATTGAGCCAACAAAACTTACGAAACAAATTGAAAAAATAACGAATTATGAGGTTAGGAAACAAAACTTGTTAGACGAAATATTAAGAGTTGAAAATTCAGACGAACCAAATAAAGAAAAAAAAATAGAAAATTTAAAAAAAAGATACACCCTTGGTAGTTTGAAATTTGACTCAGTTGTAATAGCAGACTTTGATGAAAGCCTAAAAAGTGTTATAACATCTTTATTATATACCGACGTATCTCCAAAAGAAAAATATATCATTACTTTAAATCAATGGTTTGATGAAAGTCTATTAAAAGAGGTAAATACTCAACCAATTTATTATCCATCTATAAATAAGAAAAATTATGATAATTTTATTTTTAAATTTTCAAAAAAGTTTAACTTTAGGCCAAACCATTTGGCTTTATTGAGTTACGATTTGGTTGGTTTAATTTACTATCTTTCATTAACAAATAATCCACAGGAAATAAATAAGTCTTTTAAAATTAAAAATTCTTTTAAAGGAAAAATAGGTGTTTTCGAAATTAAAGATAATAAAATTAATCACCGATTAAATTTTTACAAAATAGATGATGGAAAGATTAAAGAAATTTTCTAATTTTTTTAAAAGCAATTGATCTATGATCTATTTTGTATTTACTTGAAGGCTTCATTTCACCAAAAGTTTTTTTCTTATTTTTTGGAATGAAAATTGGATCATATCCAAACCCATTACTTCCTTTTGGATAAGTTGAAATTGTTCCTTCAATTTTTCCAGACACACTTGCAATAATTTTATCCAAATAACATATTGAAAGTGCACATACGAATCGTGCTTTAATTTTTTTTTTTTTCCAATTTTTATCTTTTTTAAATAATTCTCTGAATACCTTTTTTATTGCTTTATTAAAATTTCCTTTAGGACCACCCCATCGTGCAGAAAAGATTCCAGGTTTTTTGTTTAAACAGTCTACTTCTAAACCCGAGTCATCAGCTAAGCAAACTAAATTTGTTTTTTTTGAAAAATACTTAGCTTTTAATAATGAGTTCTCTTTAAAAGAATTTCCATTTTCAACTGGACTTTTGAGCTTAAATTTAGACGTAGGGTAATTTTTAATTGATTTAGGTAATAAATCTCTTATTTCCTTAAGTTTACCTTTATTATTTGTGCCAATTAATAAAATCTTAATTTTTTTTTTTAACATCTAGAAATTTGAGATTTTCTTACCATATATATCCTCATGGAAAAAGAACAAGATCAAAAACTTAAGGATAATTCAACTACATCTGAAAAAAGTAAGGAAGCTGATCAAACTCAGGATCCAGTTGGAAATAAAGATAGCCAGTCTGAAAATAACGAAAACAAATTAAAAGAAAATAACAAAGATTTACCACCTGAAGATAAAATAAACGAGCTTGAAGATAAATTAACAAGATCATTTGCTGAAATGGAAAACCAGCGAAGAAGATTTGAGAAAGAACGAGAAGATGCTTTTGAGTATGGAGGTTTTGCGTTTGCAAAAGAAGCCTTGAGTTTAATAGATAATTTAGAAAGGTCTAAAAATATTTTAGAGAACGATGAAAAACTAAAAGAAACGGACGCTTTAAAAAAAACTTTAGAACATTTTGATATAATCTACAAAGATTTAATATCTATCTTTAGTAAAAATAATATCAAACAAATTGATAGTTTGAATAAAAAACTTGATCCAAACTATCATCAAGCAATGATGGAAATCGAAGACGATACTAAAGAGGCAGGGACTATCATTCAGGAAATTCAAAAAGGCTTTACTATTAAAGATCGTTTGTTAAGACCTTCTTTAGTTGGGGTATCAAAAAAAAGTAAAAAAGAAACCTCTAAAAACCAAGAAAATAGAGAAAATTTGCAAGATAAATAATGCTCGGAACAACTTGTAGAATTTAAATTAGCACATATATGATGAGAATATATAGATATTATGAGTAAAATTATTGGAATAGACTTAGGAACAACAAATTCTTGTGTAGCTATCATGGAGGGTAGTCAAGCTAAGGTACTAGAAAATGCCGAGGGCGCTAGAACTACTCCGTCTGTAGTGGCTTTTACAGATGAAAAAGAAAAATTAATCGGGCAGCCTGCCAAAAGACAAGCTGTTACAAATCCGGAAAATACAATTTTTGCTGTAAAAAGACTTATAGGAAGAAATTTCGAAGACCCTACTGTAAAAAAAGATATTGAGGCTGCGCCATTTAAAATAGTTAATTCTGAAAAAGGTGATGCTTGGATAGAGTCTAAGGGAGAAAAATATTCTCCATCTCAAATCTCAGCATTCATTTTACAAAAGATGAAAGAAACAGCAGAAAAATATTTAGGTCAAGCAGTTACCAAAGCAGTAATTACTGTTCCTGCTTATTTCAATGATGCACAAAGACAAGCAACTAAGGATGCAGGAAAAATTGCAGGTCTAGAAGTTTTAAGAATTATTAATGAACCTACTGCTGCTTCTTTAGCTTACGGCTTAGATAAAAAACAAAATAAAAAAATTGCAGTTTATGATTTGGGTGGCGGAACATTTGATGTATCAGTATTAGAGCTTGGGGATGGAGTTTTTGAGGTTAAATCAACAAATGGAGACACGTTTTTAGGTGGAGAAGACTTTGATAATTTAATAGTAGAATATCTAATTGCAGAGTTCAAAAAAGATAACGGTATAAATTTAAAATCTGATAAGCTGGCTCTTCAAAGATTAAAGGAAGCGGCGGAGAAAGCAAAAATTGAATTATCATCCGCTGAACAGACAGATATTAATTTGCCATTTATAACTGCTGATAAAACAGGCCCAAAACATATAAACTTAAAACTAACAAGAGCTAAACTTGAGGCTTTAGTTGAAGATCTTATAGCTAAAACAATTCCTCCATGTAAAACAGCTTTAAAAGATGCTGGTGTTTCTGCGAGTGAAATTGATGAAGTCGTAATGGTTGGTGGGATGACCAGAATGCCTAAAGTAATAGAAGAGGTAAAAAACTTTTTTGGTAAAGAACCCAATAAAAGTGTCAACCCCGATGAGGTTGTTGCTATGGGAGCTGCTATTCAAGCAGGAGTGCTTCAAGGTGATGTTAAAGATGTATTGCTTTTAGATGTAACTCCTTTATCTTTAGGTATAGAAACACTGGGTGGTGTATCTACAAAATTAATAGAAAAAAATACCACAATACCCACTAAGAAAAGCCAAGTTTTCTCAACAGCTGAAGACAATCAGCCTGCTGTATCTATTAGAGTGCTTCAGGGTGAGAGAGAAATGGCAACTGACAACAAAATTTTAGGTAATTTCGAATTAATTGGTATTGCTCCTGCACCAAGAGGTGTTCCTCAAATTGAGGTTACTTTTGATATTGATGCTAATGGTATTGTAAATGTATCTGCAAAAGATAAAGGCACTGGAAAAGAACAAAAGATTCAAATTCAAGCTTCGGGTGGCTTAAGTGATGATGAAATAGAAAAAATGGTTAAAGATGCTGAAGCAAACAAAGAAAGTGATAAGAAAAAAAGAGAGTCAGTAGATGTGAGAAATCAAGCGGATACGCTGATCCACTCAACTGAAAAAAATCTTAAAGAACATGGATCAAAAGTTTCTGATGCTGAAAAAAAAGCAATTGAAGACGCTTTAAACGGATTAAAGGAATGCTTAAAAGGTGAAAATACTGATGATATAAAGAAAAAAACTGAAACTTTAGTACAGACTTCAATGAAACTTGGAGAGGCAATATACAAATCACAACAAAATAAAAAACCAGATTCTAATAAGGATGATGGAAATGATGATAAAGGAAAAAAAGAAGATAATGTTGTTGATGCTGATTTTGAAGAAGTAAAAGACGAAAATAAAGAAAAGAGCGCTTAACATACATTTATCTTACCGAGGTATTTAAATGGCCAAAAGAGATTATTATGAAGTCCTCGGAGTAAATAAAAACGCATCCCCAGAGGAATTAAAATCTGCTTACCGAAAACTGGCTGTAAAATATCACCCTGATAAAAATCCAGACAATAAGAGTGCAGAAGATAAATTCAAAGAAGCCAGCGAGGCGTATGGAGTTCTGTCAGACAAATCAAAAAAAGAAAATTATGACAATTTTGGTCATGCTGCTTTTGAAAATGGCGGTGGCAGCCAAGGTGGTTTTGGAGGATTTAGTGGTGCAGATTTCTCAGATATCTTTGAGGATTTTTTTGGAGATTTTGGAGGTGGAAGAAGAAGTTCCAGAAATAGAAATTCAAATAATAGAGGTTCCGACTTAAGATATGATTTATCAATTTCTTTAGAAGAGGCGTATGAAGGTAAAAAACAAAATATACAATTCTCAACTACTGAAAAATGTAATTCTTGTAAAGGAAATGGATCTAAACCAGGATCTAGTCCTAGTCGATGTTCTTATTGTGGAGGAAATGGAAGAGTAAGGTCTAACCAAGGGTTTTTTACAGTTCAACAAACATGTCCTCAATGTGCAGGTAGTGGAGAAGAAATAACAGATCCATGCTCAGATTGCAATGGACAAGGGAACACCCAAGCATCAAAAAAAATAGCAGTAACTATTCCCAAGGGGGTAGATGATGGAACAAGAATTAGACTTGCTGGAAAAGGTGAGGCAGGTATGCGGGGAGGTGCTAGCGGAGATTTGTATTTATTCATTAATGTAAAATCTCATGAATTATTTAAAAGATCCGAAATAAATTTGTTTTTTGAGTTTCCAATTTCAATAACCGATGCTGCATTAGGCGCAACAATAGAAATACCAACGATAGATGGTAAAAAGGCAAAAATTAAGATACCTGAGGGAACTCAAGATGGCAAACAGTTTAGATTAAAAGGTAAGGGAATGCCTTTTATGCGTAGAGGAGATTTTGGAGATCTATACGTGGAGATAAAAACAGAAGTACCGATATATTTAAATAAAGAGCAAAGAAATCTTTTAGAAAAATTTAGAGAAATAGAAAATGAAAAATCTAACCCAAGTATTAAAAAATTTTTTCAAAAGGCGAAAGACTTTTGGAAAAATTAGAATGTCAAAACTAATAATAGAAATTAATATTTAAGTTGAAATAATTATTACCTAGTTTAATAAATATATATGATTATCTGGATTGCCTCTTACCCAAAAAGCGGAAATACCTGGGTCAGATCTTTTTTGACAGCATATTATTTTTGTGAAAATGGAGTTTTTGATATCAATAAATTAAATTTGATAGAAGACTATCCAAATAAGCAATTTTTTAAAGATACAGTTAAACAAGGTGAAATTCACAAACATTGGGAGTCTTCACAAAAAAACATTTATGAAAAAAAAGAAGCGAAATTTCTCAAAACACACAATTCTCTAATAACTGCCTTTGGAAATGATTTTGCGATACCGAAATATTCATTAGGAGCAATTTATATAATTAGAGATCCAAGGAATGTAATAACATCAGTGAAGAATCACAATGATCTAGAGTCGTATGATGAGGCATTAAAATTTATGCAAGATGAAAATAAAGTACTAGAAGATTACCCACATTTAAAAAATTATGCAAAAACAAATATCGTTAATTCTTGGAGAATTAATTATCAATCATGGATAAAAAGTAGGTCCTTTCCAAGACTTACTATAAGATATGAGGATATGATAAAAAAACCGCTTGAAATATTTAAAGAATTAATAGTTTTTGTAAATAGTCTCGTAAGATTAAATGATAATGTTGATCCAACAAAATTATCTAATGCAGTAGACTCAACAGATTTTAAAAGTCTCCAACACATTGAAAGCCAAGGAAAATTTGGTGAAAATGTATATTCGCTTAAAAATAACAGAAAAATTAAATTTTTTTTCCAGGGACCTGAAAATGATTGGAAAAAAAATCTAGATAAAAATATGATTAAGAAAATGAATGAGTATTATTATAAAGACTTAAAATTTTTTAAATATGAAATCTAAGATAAATTTGACTATCACAGGATGTCTAGGGAGAATGGGACAACAGCTGATTAAATCTGCAAAAAAAGATAAAAGATTTAAAATAAACAGTCTTACAGAAAACAAAATTCAAAGAAAAAAAATATCAGGTGTATCTCTAAAATTAAATAGTTTAGAAGCTTTCAAAAAAAGTGACGTTATAATAGATTTTACTATTCCAAAATGTACAATTGAAGTACTCAAAATCGCTGTAAGGCTAAAAAAAAGAGTAATAATTGGTACTACCGGCTTTTCTAAAAGAGAGGAAAATTTTATTAGAAAAGTTTCCAAAAAAATTCCAATTTTAAAAGCCGGCAATATGAGTCTTGGGATTAATCTTTTGATGTATTTAACTGAGATTACGTCAAAATCACTAGGTAATAACTTTCAAAGTAAAATTTTTGAAGTACACCATAAATTTAAAAAAGATTACCCATCCGGAACTGCTATTATGTTAGGTCAAGGAATTGCAAAGGGACAAAATAAAAATCTCTATAAAATTACAGGTAAAAAATATTTAAATAAGAAAAATTTTCCCTATGATAAAAAAATAAATTTCAACTCGATTAGGAAAGGGAAAATTATTGGTGAACATGAAGTTCGGTTTTCTAGTGGTAAGGAAATAGTTAAACTTAATCATGAAGCATTTGATAGAACCTTATATTCAGAGGGTGCTCTTACTGCTGCAAATTGGTTGATGAAAAAAAAACCTGGTTTATATTCTATGAGAGATTTGATGAATTTCGTAAAATGAATGAGACCCAGAGAGCTAGGTTAATATTAAAAACACTTAATAAAATTTATCCTAATATTAGAGTTCCACTTAAAAGTAGAAATGTCTTTACATTACTAATTTCTGTTTTGCTCTCTGCCCAATGCACAGATGTAAATGTAAATAATGTGACTAAAAATATTTATCCTAAATATTATAGGCCTAATCATTTTGTGAAGTTAGGAAGAAAAAAAATTGAAACTCTAATTAAAAAAATTGGTATTTTCAGAATTAAAGCAAAAAGTATATATAATTTATCAAAAATATTAGTAAATAAATACGATAGCAAAGTACCAAGAACCTTCGAAGAATTAGAAAAATTACCAGGCGTGGGGCATAAAACAGCTAGTGTAGTCATGTCTCAAGGTTTTGGACATCCAGCTTTTCCAATAGATACTCATATTCATAGACTGGCTCAAAGGTGGGGATTAACTAATGGAAAAAATGTCATACAAACAGAAAGTGATCTTAAAAGATTATTTCCAAAAAAGTATTGGAACAAATTGCATTTACAAATAATTTATTATGGTAGAGAATTTTGCAAAGCCAGGAATTGTTATGGATTAAGTTGTAAAATTTGCACTTCTTGCTATCCTAGTAGAAAAAAACCATTTATTGCAAAAAAACCATAATGAAAATCTTGGGTATTGGAAATGCTATAGTCGATATACTTTGTAAGGTATCAGATGAATTTTTAAAACAATACTCTCTTACAAAAGGCACGATGAAATTAGTAGATGAAATTGAATTCAAAAAATTACTTTCGTCATTAAAAATTGAAGAAACTATTTCAGGTGGGTCTGTTGCCAACTCAATAGTGGGTTTATCTTATCTTGGAGATAAAGTTGGGTTTATTGGAAAAATAAGTAAAGATGAGCTTGGCCAGAAATATGAAGATGGTTTAAAAAAAGAAAAAGTAGAATATCTATATAAAAAAAAAGAGGAGAAAATTCCAACCGGCTCATGCTTAATTTTAATCACACCTGACTCTGAAAGAACAATGTGTACCTTTCTTGGTATCGCGGGAAAAGTTGATCATAACGATGTGAAAGAAGAAGATGTTAAAGATGCTGAAATAGTTTTTTTAGAGGGTTATTTGTGGGATGAAGGAAATCCTAAAAAAGCTTTTGATAAAGCAATCACAAACTCAAAAAAAGTTGCTATGTCTCTATCTGATATATTCTGTGTTGAAAGACATAAAACCCATTTTTTAGAATTAGTAAAAAGTAAATTGGATATTGTTTTTGCAAATGAAAAAGAAATTATGTCTTTAATTAATGCTAAAAAATTTAATCAAGTTATTTCTTTTTCAAAAGAAATAAAAAAAAACATTATTATTACAAGAGGTGACAAGGGTGCAGTCTCTATCAATGGAGATAAGGTTGAGGAAATCAGTGCTCAACAGAACTTAAATATTAAAGATCTTACTGGAGCTGGAGACTTGTTTGCCGCAGGATATTTACATGGCATAATTAATGATTTTAAAATGAAAGACTCATTAATAAAAGGTACTGAATTATCGGCAAAAATTATTCAAAAGATAGGCGCAAGATTATAGCCTATTAATCAATCGAGTAACCATTTTTAGTATTCAAAATAAAACTATCATCACCAAAAAATTCTCTCATTTTTTTTCTCAATCTGTAAATATGTGTTTCGACAGTGTGGGTTTCTAGGTTTAAGGAGTAATCCCAAACATTTTTTTGAAGATCTTTTACAGTTACATTAATTTTATCATTAATGAATATTATTAAGCTCGTCTCTCTCTCAGTTAAGTTTAAACATTTATCCTTAAAAGTTATTTTTCTTGAATTTAAGTCTAAATTATATTTTCCAATACTTATATTAGACTGATTAATAAATTTATTTTTTAAAAAGTTAATATTTATAGTTTCAAGAAGTTTTTCTAAACTAATTGGTATACTTTCTAAAATCATATCATTTTTTATGTTTTTATTTTTTTTTTTTGATATAGTTAAATAATTGACTTTAGAGTCAAATTTAATATTTTTGTAATCGTTTTTTTCTGATTTTATAATTTTAAAATTTAAAATTTCCTTAATTTCGTTTAATATTTCAAATAGAATTTTATATTCATGAATAATTAAAATTTTTAAATTCATATTTTTTAAACTATGACAATTAATATAAAAAATAAAGATACACTTTTGTTTGATGACTTCAAATTCAAATGTTCTATTGGAAAAAAAGGTTCTCGTAGAGAAAAAAAAGAAGGTGATAGAACAACTCCAAAAGGATTATTTGGTTTAGGGAATATATACTATAGAGCAGACAAGGTTTCAAAGCCTATTTCAAAGCTAAAAAAAGTAATAATAAAAAAAGATATGGGTTGGTGTGATGACTCAGAAAGTAAATTTTATAACAAACTTGTTAAAATTAAAAAAAATTTAAATATAAGTTATGAAAGACTTTTTCGTAATGATACTAAATATGATTACTTTATTTTGATTAGATATAATTATAAAAAAATAAAAAAAAATAGGGGAAGTGCAATATTTTTACATTTAACAAAGAATTATTCTCCAACAAAAGGATGTATAGCCTTACAAAAAAAAGATTTTTTAATTTTATGTAAATTAATTAACAAAAAAACAAAAATAAAAATTAACTAATTCTGTTGCCAAAAATGCCACTACCAATTCTTAGAAAAGTTGCATTATATTCTAATGCGTTTAAGTAATCATTTGTCATGCCCATGCTTATTTCAGCAAGATTTAGCTTTTGATTTAAAATTAATAAATCTTTAAAAAAAGGCTTAGGGTCTTGGTTATCAGGTGGTATGCACATTGTTCCAACAATGTTTAAATCGAGTGATAAACATCTTTTGTAAAATGATGGTGTCTCAGCTGGGTCAATTCCTGATTTTTGTTTTTCACCCCCAAGATTGACTTGAATAAAAATCTTTATATCTTTATTTTTTTTTTTTATTTCATCTGCTAGCTTAGTAGCAAGTTTAAGATTATCTAAGGAATGTATATAATCGAAAATTTCAACTGCATGTTTTACTTTGTTTGTTTGCAATTTACCTAACATATGCAATTTTACGTTTTTAAAATCGTTTTTCAATTGAACCCATTTTTTTTTTGCCTCCTGTACTTTATTTTCACCAAAATCATTATGTCCATAATCTAATAAAGGAATTATATCCTGCTCAGAAAAGGTCTTTGATACAGCAATAATATTAGGTTTGTAATTAGACAAGCTTAGGTCTTTAATTTTATTCTTAATTTTCTCCTGAATTTCAATTAAATTACTCTTTGTATGATGCATATTAAAAATTTAAAAAAATATTATTTTATAGATAAATTTGATTATTCCCATCTTATTAATTTAGATAAAAATATATCTTTTATTTGGAGAAATAAAGATAAAGAAACAATGTTTAAGACTTTAGTCGAATTACGCGATTTTTGTAAAATAAATAATAGAAAATTTTATATTAGTAACGATTTCAAGTTAGCTAATAAAATAAATGCGGATGGACTATATATTTCATCAACTAATAAAAACTTAGCCCATAAATTGGCTTGGCATCAAAAAAAATTTAATATTATAGGATCTGCTCATAATTTAAGAGAAATAAAAATTAAGGAACTTCAAAATGTAAGTGAGATTTTTTTATCACCACTATTCAAAGATAAGAAAAATAAGCAACTAAATATTTATAAATATTTAAATCTTAAAAATCTTACACCTATGAAAGACATATCTCTTGGTGGAATCAGTTCCAAAAATATCAAGAAACTAAAATTAATAAATCCTTACGGTTTTGCAGGTATTTCTTTTTTTGAATAAAAAAAAAGGCCCCTAAATTTAGGGGCCTTTTAGAAAATTCACCTAATCAAATGATTAGAATGAGAATGCAATATTAAAGATCGACGCGTCGATGTCTTCAGCTGTAGCTGAACCACCTACTGACGAAACGCTGTTGAAACCACCACCAATAGCGATTGAACCCATAGTGTATGAGGCACTCAATCCAGTGTTAACTTCATCATCCGCAGCACCATCGAATTCAATTTCTTGTCTACCAGCTGATACTGATAAATTTTCATTGACTGCTACAGAAATACCGTAGTGTGAAGCATCTTCATCTGTTGAAGTTTGTGCTTCGTAATCAACGTTTGTGATTTGGTAAGCTGCAGTTACTGAACCCATAGTGTATTTAACACCAATAGTGTCGTTTTCTGCTGTATCACCATCATCAAATAAACCAGCACTTAACTCTAAACCGTCCATTAAGCCACTGTAGACTACTGCATAACCACTTTCAGCTGTCTCTGGAGCTGCAGCTGTACCTGGTTTTGGGTTGTAAGATGCTGATAACGCTAAGTCACCAACAGTTACGTCGTATCCCCACTGACCAGTTTGATTGTTTGTTGAAGCATCAATTAAACCACTGTCAGTAGCATCCGTTGCTTCGTAAACTGGTGTATATGCATTAGGTACGATATCTTTTAGTTTATCAACACCGCTTCCGCTGCTTGATGCACCTGAGAAAGATACTGTTCCCATGTCGCCCATACCAACTTTTAGATTGTAATCGTCATAAGTACCACCATCTAATTCGTAGTAAACGCTAACAGTCATACCATTATCTAAGTCTCCACCGCCATTAAATTTGACACTGTCACCCATAGCCCATGGATTAGTACCAGACTTATTGCTAAGACCTGTGTAAGATAATGCTGCACTACCTGATACACTCATTTCACCAGCAAATGAAGCTGAAGAAACTAATGATGTGGCTAACGCAGTCAATCCTACTTTTGTTAGTTTGTTCATAAATTTACTCCTTTTTTATAATTAATTATAAACAATGTGTTTTTAGCAAAAAAACTAAAAATTCTTATAAAATATTGTTATTTTAGTTAATAATTTATTATTGTGTTGTATTTTTGCATCACTTTTTTCCACTAAAATCAATGATTTTTGATTGGAGATTTATTCTAATTTTAAACATCTAATTTTATGTTAATAAATAACTTATATTAATTTCATATGATTTCCAATCGATACATCTTAGTTTTTTTAACAATAATTATACTTTTTTCACAGGCAGGGTGTAAGGCTCTAAAACCAAAAAAGGTGAGCGCAAAAGATTTTCCGTCTGATCCCAGGGAAAGAGTTAAAAGAAATATTGAAGAGGGAAAAGGCTTCAGAGTTTTTGGAGGTGATAAAGGTGGAACAACTTATGAGTTTGCAAGCTCTAATCCTTTATGGCGAGCTACACTTGAGACATTAGACTTTATGCCACTTGCTTCAGCTAATTATAGTGGGGGGATTGTTATTACAGACTGGTATAGTGAAAATAATTCACCAAACGAGTCAGTAAAAATTTCTGTAAGATTTTTAACAAATGAAATCAGGTCTGACGCTTTAGATATAGATCTGTATATAAAAAAATGTTCCCAAAATTTGACTGGCTGTTCTATTAGTAAAAGTAATGGTGATTTGGTTGCAGATCTTAATTTAAGTATACTTAAAAAAGCAACAATATACGAAAAAAAGTTACTTGAAAAAAGAAGAAAAGAAAATCCTTATATAATGGGTGACATGGAACACGGCGGTAGCAGAAAAGATAATAAAAAGAGCGATTAAATAATTCTATTATTGTGGATCGATATAATTTTAAGTTAGTAGAAGATAGATGGCAAAAATATTGGTCAGATCATAAATCTTTTAAATCAGAAAAAAACGAAAATAAGGAAAAATTCTATTGTTTGGAAATGTTTCCTTATCCATCTGGTAAAATTCATATGGGACACGTAAGAAATTATACTATTGGAGATGTTCTCTCAAGATACAAAACATTAAAAGGTTTTAATGTTCTTCATCCAATGGGCTGGGATTCTTTTGGAATGCCAGCAGAGAATGCTGCAAAACAAAACAATTTAAATCCTAAAGATTGGACAGAAGAAAATATCAAAGTAATGAAAGCTCAGTTAAAATTGTTGGGTCTTTCAATAGATTGGGATAGGGAAATTTCAACATGTTCACCAGATTATTATAAACATCAACAAAAAATATTTCTAGATCTTTATGATAAAGGCCTTGTTTACAGAAAAGAAAGTTATGTTAATTGGGATCCTGTAGATAAAACTGTTCTTGCGAATGAGCAAGTTATCGATGGTAAAGGATGGCGATCTGGAGCGGTTGTAGAGAGAAAAAAATTAAACCAATGGTTTTTTAAAATATCTCATTTTTCAGAGGATCTTTTGAGTGAATTAAATAAATTAAACTCTTGGCCAAATAAGGTAAAAATAATGCAGAAAAATTGGATTGGAAAATCCTTCGGTTGCGAAATAGATTTTAAAATTGAAGGCTCTAAAAATGTGGAGTCAATTAAATGTTATACAACAAGACCAGATACTTTATTTGGATTTTCTTTCCTAGCATTGTCAGTGGATCACCCTTTATCAAAGAATTATGAAAAAAATGAGGATTTTATCTCATTTAAAAATGAATGTTCCAAAACAGGCACAACAGAAGAGTCTATTGCTCAAGCGATCAAAATAGGTTTCAAAACTGGGCTACACGCAGTTAATCCTTTAGATCAAACATCAAAGGTTCCAGTTTATTTTGCTAATTTTGTTTTAATGGATTATGGATTTGGAGCAGTTTTTGGTTGTCCAGCTCATGATCAAAGAGATTTTGATTTTGCAAAAAAATATGATCTTAAAATAAAAACAGTTGTTAAGCCTGTTAATAAGAGTGATGATTATCAAGTTCAAAAAGAAGCATATACCGGCACAGGAATAATTATAAATTCAAAATTCCTAAATGGTCTATCAGCGCCGGAAAAATCAATCGATGAAACAATTAAAATTCTTGAGAATAAAAATTTAGGAAAGAGAAAAACTAATTATAGATTAAAAGATTGGGGTATTTCAAGACAGCGTTACTGGGGATGCCCAATACCAATAGCTTATGATGAGAATAATAATGCATTAAAAATTCCTGAAACAGATTTACCAGTAAAGCTTCCTGACTCTATTGAACTTAACACTAGTGGTAATCCGCTAGATTCTCAAAAGGATTGGAAAAAAATTAAAATTGAAGGAAAAAATTGCACAAGAGAGACAGATACTTTAGACACTTTTGTTGATTCTTCATGGTATTTTTTAAGATTTTGTTCAGCTAAAAACATAAATAAACCTTTTGAAGTAAGTGAAATAGATTATTGGATGCCAGTAGATCAATACATAGGAGGTGTTGAACATGCAATATTACATCTTCTTTATTCACGGTTTTTTATGAGAGCTATCAGTTTAGATAATGAAGAAATACATTTAAAAGAACCATTTAAAGGTTTATTTACTCAAGGAATGGTTTGTCATCGAACTTTTAAAGATGAAAATAAAAACTGGATTTATCCAGATGACGTTTTTACTGAAGATGGAAAAAATTATTATCAAATTAAAAATCCATCCAAAAAAGTAATTATTGGTCCTTCAGAATCTATGTCTAAGTCAAAAAAAAATACCATTGATCCTGAAAAAATAATAAAATTGTACGGAGCTGATGCTGTGAGATTATTTATTCTGTCTGACAGTCCGCCTGAAAAAGATATTCAATGGTCAGATACAGGTATTTCAGCATCTCATAAATTTTTACAAAAATTATGGGTTCTAAATGAAAAAATAATCTCAAATAAAAAACAATTTGAAAAGTTTGATGATAATTTAGAAAAATTTACTAATCAAATTATTGAAAAAGTTAGTGATGATTTAGACAGATTCGGTTTTAATGTTGTGGTTGCATCAATTTATAAAATTTACACATTTTATAACAGACACATAAACAAAGAAGATTGGGGAAGTAATTTTTATAAAAATTATATAAATATTTTAAAAATTATTAATCCAATAATTCCTCATTTTACAAATGAATGTTTAGAAAAATTAAATTATTCAATTAAAAATGTACAATGGCCAACAACAGATAAAAAATATTTAGAGGAGGAAACATTTCAAATTGTAACTCAAGTAAATGGAAAAAAGAGAAAGGTTTTTTCAATGAATAAGTCAATTGACAAAGAAAAAATAATTAATGACATTAAAAAAGATGATCAAATAAAGAAATATTTGAAAAATAAGAAAATAATTAAAACTATTTATATAGAAAACAAATTAATTAACTTTATTATTCAATAATGTTCAAATATCTAAAATATTTTTTAATTTTTTTATTTTTATATGGCTGTGGATATACTCCAATTTATAAAGTAAATCAGAAAATAAATTTTGGTTTAGATATAATTGTTTTTTCAGGAGATAAAAAAATTGGTAGAAAAATTGAGAAAAATTTAAAAAAATTTAAAAACAATGAAACTAAAAATATATTTGATGCTAATTTTGTTGTCTCTAAGACACGTGAAGTAGTTACAAAAGATAAAAAAGGTGACCCATCAAGTTTTAAATTAATTATAGAGGTAAAATTAAATTTAATTAACAAAACTAATAAAAAAACTTTAGAAAAAAATTTTATAAGAGAATCAACATTTGACTCAATGGATAATAAATTTGAATTAAATCAATATACAAATAACATTGAAAAGAATATAATTTTTAATATTTTAGAGGATATAAATATTTTTTTTAACATTGTAGAAAATGATCTCTAAATTTTACGAGATAAATAATTATAAGGAAAAGGTTAATTTTTATTTATTTTATGGGGAGAATGAGGGCCAAAAGCTAGATATTATAAAGTCCAGTTTTGGGAATTTTACTAAAGAAAATACATATAAATATAGTGAAAAAGATATAATTCAGAATAACCAAATTTTTTTTGACAAAATATATTTAAAGTCGTTTTTTGAAAAAGAAAAATTAATCTTAATATCTGATATTACTGACAAAATCTTAGATTTAATTAAGGAAACAATAGATGCAGATACTTCAGAAATTAAAA
This sequence comes from uncultured Pelagibacteraceae bacterium, assembly GCA_902514945.1. Taxonomy (GTDB): domain Bacteria; phylum Pseudomonadota; class Alphaproteobacteria; order Pelagibacterales; family Pelagibacteraceae; genus Pelagibacter. The sequence goes on from CABXSO010000012.1 coordinate 18,945, forward strand.
TAATCTTGTTAGCAAAAAAGTTGGAAAAAAAATCAAAGATAAGGAATTTTTTTGAAAATCATAAAAAAATTCTCATTGTTCCGTTTTATGAAGATACACCACAAACTCTTTTATTTATTGCAAAAAAGATTCTAACTGAAAGCGAAATTAGTGTATCAACAGAAAATTTGAATTTAATCATTAGTAGATCACAAGGCGATAGGATTGTTTTAAGAAATGAGTTGGAAAAAATTATAAACTTTTGTCGAAATAACAAGAAATTAGACTCAAAAGATATTTTAAGATTAACAAACTTAGGTGAAAATTATAGTGCTGGAGAAATAGTCAATAATTGCTTAAGTAAAAACAAAAAAAAAACTTTGAACATTCTTAATGAAAATATTCAATCTAGTGAGGATAACATTTTAATTTTGAGAACTTTTTTAAATAAATTAAAAAGACTTAGAAAGCTAAAACTAAATTTAGATCACAATAATAATATTGATCAAGTAATTAATTCATTTAGGCCTCCAATATTTTGGAAAGATAAAAATATAATTAAACAACAAATTAAGTTATGGGAATTAAGCGATATTGAAACATTTATCGTAGATTTGAATAATACTGAAAGTTTGATAAAAAAAAATCCTCAGGTTTCTAATCAAATAATCAGCAATATGATTTTAGATAAATTTAAAGAAACTAATATCCAGATTTAATTATATCAATTATCTTATTTAACTGGTCAAGTTCTTTGTAATAAAACGATATGGTACCTTTGTTGCTTTTATTATTTTTTATCGAAACATTTAGTCCAATTTTTTCTGAGATGGAATTTTCTAATTCCCGAATATTTGAATCTGGTTTATTTGAGGTGCTTGATTTAGGTTTTCTAAATATTTTGACTAAATTTTCTGCTTGTCTAACAGACAATTTTTTCTCTATAAATTTATTTGCTAGAAATGCTGCATTATCAAGCCCTACTAATATCTTTGCATGACCAGCAGTAATTTTTTTCTGCTCTACAAAATCAAGCACTTCTTTTGGTAGATTGAGTAATCTTAATGAATTAGAAATGTAGCTTCTGCTTTTACCGATAAATTTTGATACTTTATCCTGATCATATGCGAATTCATCTATCAATCTTTTATAACCTTGCGCTTCCTCTAAAGGATTTAAATCATGTCTTTGTACGTTCTCAACAATTGCAAATTCTAATGATTTAAGATCGTCAGCGTCTGTAACAACAACTGGAATTTCCTGTAATCCAGCTTTCTGAGCTGCTAACCACCTTCTTTCACCTGCTATAATTTCATATTTAGAATTTTCTGTATTAGATTTTCTAACTATTATTGGCTGGATTACACCACGCTCTTTTATTGAATTAGTAAGATCATTTAAGTTTTCTTTATCAAAGTTCTTTCTTGGTTGATATTTATTAGGAACAATTTCGCTTAAACTTAAATTATTTTTTTTTTCAACTTTAGTTTCACCAATTAAAGATGATAAACCTCTGCCTAAACCTTTTTTAATCTTGTTCATTACGCAGCACTTCCTATTTTATTTTCTTGATCCATAAACTCATCTGTAAAATTATAGTATGATATACTGCCAAGACAATTTTTATCATATATTAAAACCGGTACCCCGTGGGATGGTGCCTCCGATAATCTTACATTTCGGGGTATCACTGTTTGATAAACTTTATCTTTAAAATAGTCCCTAGCCTCTTGCTCAACTTGTGATGAAAGTTTATTTCTTCGATCATACATTGTTAAAAGTATACCCTGGATCTCTAAGCTTGGATTTAAGCTTACTTTGATTCTCTCAATGGTCTTCATTAATTGTGTTAACCCCTCAAGTGCAAAAAATTCAGTTTGAAGCGGTACAAGCAGCGAATTTGATGTCACTAAAGCCATGACGGTTAAAAGACTAAGAGATGGGGGACAATCTATGAGTATATAATCATATAATCTCCCAGAATCATTCAAATAAGCGGTTAATTTAGCTTTTAAAATGAAAGCTCTATCATTGTCACCAGCAGTTTCAACTTCTAATCCAGATAAGTCTACGTTGGAGGATATCAAATCGAGATTTTGAAAGTTTGTTTTTTTGATCGTATTTGAAATAGACGCCGTTCCGTTGAGGATCCCATAAATTGTTTGGTCAGACTGAGAGGTATTTGATAATCCTAATCCAGTTGTAGCATTTCCCTGGGGATCAAGATCGATAACCAAAATTTTCTTCCCATTTTGAGACAATGCTGATGCTAAATTAATAACAGTTGTTGTTTTCCCCACTCCACCTTTTTGATTTATGATTGAAATTATTTTCATAAAGATTTTTTTTTAATTCTTTTAATGTTAAGCACAAATGAGTGATCACTTGTTAGACTCTGTTTTTCCTCATAATCCAAATCCCATTCTCTATGTGCATCATTAAGAATTTTTCTTCCACTACTTCCCATAAAAAAAATAATGTTTTTAAATTTTTTAAAATTTTGATTAACTAAATTAAGGATCACGGGCATTGGTTTAAAGGCTCTCGACATTATTGTACCTGTCTCAATATTTTTAATTGAAAAAATATCTTTATGAATTACTTCAGTGTTTAAATTCAATTTTTTTGATACTTCTCTTAAAAAAACACATTTATTATGACTTTTTTCATAAAGACTCACTGTCATATTGCTTTTTAATTTTTTCATAACAATTGCAACTATTAAGCCCGGCATCCCACCTCCACTTCCTATATCACAGGTTGTATTACAATTTAAATCAACAAAATCAATTATTTGCGCACAATCAATGATATGACGTTCTCTAATAGTATCTTTTTCATCCGTTTTTTTGCTTATAATATTAATTTTTTTGTTTTTTTCTTGAATCATCGTAATTAAGCTCTCAAACTCATTACAAGTTTCACGTGAAAAATTTAAATTAGAAATTTTGGTATAAGAATTTAAAATTACATTGTCCATTAAGCTATAAGCTTAATAGACTTTCTTTTGACGTGTGACAACAAAATATATACGGCTGCAGGGGTTATTCCATCAATTCTTAGAGCTTGACCCATAGTTTTAGGCTTTATTTGCTTAAATTTAGCTTTTACCTCATTGGAAAGACCCGAAAATTGATCATAATCTAAATTATCTGGTATTGATAAATTCTCATCTCGCTTAAATGCTAAAATATCGGCTTTTTGCTTCTTCAAATACCCTCTATAATGAGAGTTAATCTCAATCTGTTCATCAATTTCGTTCCCATAATCAACTATTTCAGGCCAAATATTCCTTATTTTTGTCATATCAACACTTTTTTGGGTAAGAATTTCCTCTGCTGATCTAAAAACACCGTCTTTCGCTATTTTTATTCCAAATTTATCTGCTTTAGAGGGTGAAATATTTAAATTAGACATTTGAAGAGATATTTTGCTTAATTTATTAAATTTGTCCTCAAATAATTGTTTTCTATTTTCTGCTATTAGACCAATTTTAATTCCCTTATGAGTAAGTCTTAAGTCAGCATTATCTGACCTAAGACTTAGTCTATATTCTGCTCGAGATGTAAACATTCTATAAGGCTCAGCAACACCTTTAGTGACTAAGTCATCTATCATAACGCCAATGTATGCTTCTGATCTATCTAATATAAAAGGTTCCATGTTCTTTAAAGATAGAGCAGCATTAATTCCCGCTATAAGGCCTTGAGCAGCTGCTTCTTCATAACCTGTAGTTCCATTTATTTGACCAGCTAGATAAAGATTTTTGATTTTTTTTGTCTCCAATGTTAAAAAGAGCTCTCTCGGATCAATATAATCATATTCAATAGCATATCCTGGTCTAATTACTTTTACATTTTCTAAACCATTGATATTGTTGAGTATTTCATGTTGAACAACCTCAGGTAGAGATGTAGATATGCCATTGGGGTAAATAGTATGATCATTTAGACCCTCTGGCTCTAGAAATATTTGATGTCTTGTCTTATCAGCAAATTTTACTATTTTATCCTCAATAGACGGACAATATCTAGGACCAACACCTTGTATGCTTCCGGAATACATAGCGCTTTTAGATAAATTCTTTTCTATTATTTTATGAACCTTTTCGTTTGTATAGGTCATCGAACAAGAAACCTGCTTGTTTAAATTTTTCTTGGTCAGAAAAGAAAAGAAATATGGAACTTCATCGGCAAACTGTTTTTCCAAATTTTCAAAATTAATTGTTCTAGAATCTAATCTAGGAGGTGTTCCTGTTTTTAATCTTCCAACTTTGAAATTATACCTTTCTAATTGTTCACTTAAACCTGTACTTGGTTTTTCATTAAATCGTCCAGCAGGAGTTCTTTCATCACCTATATGTATCAAACCATTCAAAAAAGTGCCTGTTGTTAAGATTAACTTGTTACAACTCACTTTATTACCTTTAAGTGTTATAAAACCACTTATTTGGTTATTTTCAAAAAAAAACTTTATTACCGGATCCGAAAAAATCTCTAAATTACAGTAGTTTACAAGTTTTTTTTGCATATATTTACGATATAATGACCTATCTGACTGAGTTCGTGGTCCTCTAACTGCAGGTCCTCTACTTCTATTTAATAATCTAAATTGAATTCCAGACTTGTCTGCTACCTCTCCCATAACACCATCTAAGGCATCAATTTCTCTAACTAGGTGACCTTTACCTAAACCACCTATAGCTGGATTGCATGACATTTCTCCGATTGTATTCTTGTTATGTGTAAACAAAGCGGTATTTACACCAAGCCTTGCTGAGGCCGCTGCAGCTTCACAACCAGCATGACCACCACCGATAACAACTACATCAAATTGAAAATCTTTTTTCATGGTCTAAATTTATATTCGATTAGAATATTTACAAGATTTCTGTTTTTTTTCTTAAAAAAGTGTTGTTTAGCAACGAAAATCAATAAAAAGCTTCAAAAAAGCCCAATAAAACAGCTATTACTTTCCGATACAAAAATCGTTGAAAATACTGCCTAGTATCTCTTCTACATCAACTTTACCAACAATCATACCTAATTGTCTTGTAGCTAACCTTAAATCCTCAGCAGCTTTATCAAAATCTTTTTTATCATTTTTATCTGAAAAATTATTTAAATGATCAACGCACTGTTGCAAATGTTGTCTGTGCCTTTCTCTTGTAATTAAAATGTCTTCTTCGGATATAAATTTATTTTCTAAATTATTTTTTATTTTTAAAATTAATTTATCTATATTTAGATTGTCTTTGAGTGAAATTAAAACATGATTAAATTTAGAAATTTCAGAATCTAATTTTTCTTTCAACAGATCGGATTTGTTAATAACTAGAATCGCGTCTTTTTTTAATAAATCATTCAGAAAACCGCTTAAATCAATGTTTTTGGCATCAACAACTACTAACTTCAAATCAGCATTTTCTGCTTTTTTAAGAGATAACCTTATGCCTTTCTTTTCTATTTCATCTTTTGAGTCTCTTATGCCTGCCGTATCTGAAATGATAACTGGGTACCCATCTATATTTAAGTGTGTCTCTACAACATCTCGCGTAGTGCCAGCGATTTCGGATACTATAGCAACTTCCCTGTTTGATAAATTATTTAATAGACTAGACTTACCGGCATTGGTTGGACCTACAATTGCAATTTTAAAACCTTCACGAATTATCTCACCAACTTTTTGATCATTTAAAATTTTCTTAATCTCATTTAAGACTTTCGATGAATCCTCTTTTATCTTTTTTAAATTTTCTTCTGGCAGATCCTCCTCGGGAAAATCTATTTTTGCCTCAACAAATGACAAAATTTTCAATAATTTTTCTCTCAACTCATTAAATTTTTTTGAAGATTTTCCTTTCATAATTTTTACAGCTTGCAGTCTCTGAATTTCAGTTTCTGCCGAGATCAAATCAGCTATACTCTCTGCTTTTAATAAATTTATTTTACCGTTTTGAAAAGCCAGCTTCGTAAATTCACCTGCCTCTGCTAATCTACAATTTTCAAATTTTGAAATTTCATTTTGAAGAGCCAATACAACAGCCTTGCCCCCGTGTACATGAATCTCAGCCATATCTTCACCTGTGTAGCTCTCAGGGGCTGGAAACCATATAATAATGCCTTCGTCGATCAGCTCAGAAGTGTTGATATTGTTTATTTTTCGAAGAGTTGCCATTCTTGGCTGAGGAATTTCTTTATTGGTAAGTTTTTTTAATACCTTAGAGGTCTCTGAACCTGAAATTCTGATTACTGCAACCCCAGAAACACCAGGGCCAGACGATAAAGCGTAAATAGTCATAAATTTATTATAACTTTAATTTACTTAGAAAGAAAAACGAAATTATGATGGTCTATTCATAGAGTTAAAAAACTCTGCATTATTTTTAGTATCTTTTAGTTTTGAACTAATAAATTCGATAGCATCCATAGTGCCCATTGGAGCGATAATACGTCTTAGAACATTCATTTTTTGTAAATCGTTTTTATCAAAAAGTAATTCCTCTCTTCTCGTTCCAGATTTGGTTATATCTATAGCGGGATAAATTCTTTTATCTGCAATTTTCCTATCAAGAACTGTTTCGCTATTACCAGTTCCTTTAAATTCTTCAAAAATTACTTCATCCATTCGGCTGCCAGTATCTATCAATGCCGTTGATATAATTGTTAATGATCCACCTTCTTCTATATTTCTTGCTGCACCAAAAAATCTTTTTGGTCTTTGCAGTGCATTAGCATCAACACCACCTGTTAAAACTTTTCCAGAACTTGGAATTACTGCATTGTAAGCTCTTCCTAATCTCGTGATTGAGTCTAAAAGAATCACCACATCTTTTTTATGCTCTGTTAATCTTTTTGCTTTTTCAATAACCATCTCTGCCACCGCTACGTGCCTTTGCGCTGGTTCATCAAACGTAGAACTTATTACTTCACCTTTTACAGTTCTCTGCATGTCTGTAACTTCCTCTGGACGTTCGTCGATAAGTAAAACTATTAGATAGCATTCTGGATAATTTTTAGCGATTGAGTTAGCTATACTTTGTAAAATCATAGTTTTTCCAGCCTTAGGAGGTGAAATAATTATCGATCTTTGTCCTTTTCCTATCGGACTTACTAAGTCTATTAATCTTGGTGTTAAATCCTGCTTTTTATCAGGTTTAGTCATCTCCACTTCCATAACCAATTGTTTATCTGGATATAAAGGAGTAAGGTTATCAAATGCTATTTTGTGCCTAGACTTATCTGGCTCCTCAAAATTAATCTTACTTACTTGTAAAAGAGCAAAATATCTTTCGCCTTCTTTTGGCGCTCTTACAGGACCTTCAACTGTATCCCCAGTCCTTAATCCAAATTTTCTTATTTGGCTTGGGCTGACATAAATATCGTCAGGTCCTGGAAGATAGTTTGACTCCATGGCTCTTAAAAAACCAAATCCATCCTGGAGCAATTGTAAAACGCCAGCTCCTGTAATTTCCTCTTTTTCAGCAACTTTTTTGAGAATTGCAAAGAGAATTTCTTGTTTTCTTAGTGTGCTTGCATTCTCAATACCAAGCTCCTCTGCTTGAGTAATAAGTTGTTCGGATGATTTAAGTTTTAGTTCTTGTATGTTCATGATTAAAAATTATTAAGGACTTAATAATAAGACAAATATATATACTATTTGTAAATATTCAACCCTAGATAGGCTTAAAAACCACAACAAATATGATTAAAATAAGCAATAACGTCGGTATTTCATTTATAAATCGATAAAATTTATGTGAATGTGTATTAAGATCTAATTTAAACTGTTCTAAAATTCGACCAAGATAAAAGTGATAAACAGTCAATATAATTACAAACAATAACTTTAAAATCATCCAAGTCTGTCCAAGTTTTTCAAATCCTACTTCATGGATAAGTAGCAAGCCAAATAGCCAGGACAATATCATTGCTGGTGTCATGATATAAAAGAAAAGTTTTCTTTCCATAACCTTAAATACATCCGATATAATTGGTTGAGTATTGTTTTGAGAATGGTAAACAAAAATTCTTGGAAGATATAACAACCCAGCCATCCAAGAAATAACAGATATCAAGTGTAACGATTTGAAAAGTAAGTAAGCGTTCATTAATCAGATGTTTTTTTGGATTAAAGATTTTAATAAAATTATGTGATCGTCATTATCATTTAAACACGGCACCATCTCAAAGTTTTCTCCACCAGAATCTAAAAAGCTCTCTTTTCCTTGAATTTGGATTTCTTCTAAAGTTTCTACACAGTCTGAAGAAAATCCGGGACATATAGCTAAAATATTTTTTTTACCCTCTTTAGGTAAATTTTCTAAAGTTTTGTCAGTGTAAGGCTGAAGCCATTTTTCGGGACCAAATCTAGATTGGAATGTTGTCTTGATTTCAACTGAAGTAAATTTTTCTGATATTAATCTAGTAGTTTTATGACAATAGCAGTGATAGGGGTCACCTTTGTCAAAATATTTTTGTGGTATTCCATGATAAGAAGCTAATATCAGATCTGGCTTCCAATTTATTTCTTTAATTTTTTTATTCAAAGAATTTACAAGCGCTTTTATATATAGAGGATCCGACTCATAGTGTGGCACTATTTTTAGTGATGGTTGCCATCTCATTTTCATAAGAGTTCTATATACTTCATCACAAACAGTTGCGGTAGTTGCCGCGGCGTATTGAGGGTAGAGCGGGAGTATTATTAAATTTTCACAACCCATTTCATGGAGAATTGCAATTTTACTTCTTATGCTAGGATTTCCATATCTCATAGCATAATCTATTATTAAGTTTTTTTCAGATATTAAGTTTGAAAGTTTTTCCGCTTGTTTTTGTGTATAATATAAAAGAGGAGAAATGTTTTTATCCTTCATCCAAATTTCTTTATAAGCCTTGGCCGTTTTAGATGGGCGAAAAGTTAATATAATAACATTTAATATAATTTGCCAAATTATTGGGTTAACTTCGATTACTCTCCTGTCCGATAAAAATTCTTTTAGATATTTTCTTATATCAAACCAACTTGTTGAATCAGGAGTTCCTAGATTAACAATTAAAACTCCGGTTTTGCCAAAATTAACTGTTGGATGATCTGTTTTTTTTTCCATCAATAATCCTTCACAGTTTTTACTAAGTAATCCATCATATTAGGGTCCGTTTCTGGGAGAACACCATGTCCCAAGTTAAATATATATGGATGATCTTTAAATATATTTAAATATTTTGTTGTTTCTTTTTTTAAGTATTCTTTATTGGAAAGTAAAACCTTTGGGTCCATTCCACCTTGAACAGGAATTTTTATTTCTTTATTAATTTTTACCGGATCGACCTCATAATCAATGCAAATTGTGTCCGGTTTAATAATTTCACAGTAATCTTTGTAATTTCCAATACCTCTTGGAAAGCAAATAACAGGTACATTTAATGACTTGATATAATCAACTAAGCTTAAAGTTGGATCATAAATGTAATAAGGTAAATCTTTTTCTTTTAACAGACCAGCCCAACTATCAAAAATTTGGATTATTTGAGCACCATTATCAATTTGATTTTTAATGTGTATTTTTAAAAATTTATCTAAAATCTTAAGAACTTTATCAATTAAATGTTTGTCATCAAAAAAATTTTCGTTCAAACTTAATTTCGGTGATTTTTTATTTATCATATAAACTAATAAAGTCCACGGTGCTCCAACAAAGCCTATAGTTGTTTTATTTTTGGTAAATTGAGAGTTGCTAACTAATTTGATTAATTCATAAACAGGAGACATATTTTCTACAAATTTAACTTCCGTGATATTCGAAATTTTTTTTAAATCTAAGTTACCAAGTAGTGGGCCTATATTTTTTTTAAATTCAACAGTTTGGTTTAAACCATATGGTAACATTAGGATATCAGAAAAAATTATTGCAGCATCTAAATCGAATCTTTTTAAGGGTTGTAAAGTGATCTCACTTGATAATTTTTCATTGAGACACAATTTAATAAAATCAGGGTTTTGTTTTCTTATTTCTCTAAATTCTGGCAAATACCTACCAGCTTGTCTCATTATCCAAATAGGATTAATATCACTTCTTTTGTTTATTATTACTTCTTCGATTGGGGACATATTAATAATTAAATATAATTAGTTGTAATGTTAGTATACTCTGTGAATAATGGTGATTAAATTTACTGAACATTTTATAAACTGTTTGTTAACATTTAGAATTTAAATTTTAA
>CABXSO010000013.1 GCA_902514945.1 uncultured Pelagibacteraceae bacterium
GCCCAAAAAAAATGTTCTGAATTTGGTAAAGAAATATAAACTAAATTCGGTTTACATTTTTTTAAAGCATATTGATAAGATTGAAATTGTTTTTCTACACCTGGAATTTTTTGTGCGTAAGATTTTGAAGCAATAAACAAAGTAATTTTTTTTTCCTTAAAAATACTTAAAACTCTCTTCCTTACTATTTTTGAGTAACCTAAGATTAAAACTTTCAATTAAATTGTTTCCTTAAAATTAATTATGCCAAAAAGTAATCTTGCTTCTATATCAACTTTTTTTCTTTTAATTAATTCAATTATTTGATTTTGGGAAATCCAAATATAAGTATTTGGTTTTTTTACATCCTCGTTTTCTTTTAAGCATAATGCCTTGTAATTAATTTGTGAATGATAAAATCTTCCTCCCTCTTCAGATAAAATATTATTATAAGTAAAAGATTTTTTTTTATTCAAAAAATAATTTTTAATAATATTTTTTTGAAAAGCAGATAAAGTAAAAAGATTCTTATAATTATGTATATCAGAGGTATTTACTGTACAAGAAATTGTGCTTTTCTTAGAGCCAGGTTTTAAAATATATCTACATAAATAGTGTCGTGTATTATTAAAATCTTTCATAATAAACCCAGCAAGAGACATACTTTTCCCTTTAATAATTGGTTGTGACCATTTATTTACCTCTCTAGTGTTAGAAACTACATCCAATCCTATAATTGAAAAGAAATTATTATTTTTATGATGAATTTTATCCTTAGTTATTCTCCATTTTTTAAGTCTTGAAAGATCTTTTATTACTGTTGTAAGAAAATATTTTTTATCATTTTTGAAAAACCAATCATTAATGTCATTTATAGAATTCAATGGTTTATCAAAATTTCTTTTTTTCACAAAACAAGAAAAAACAGATAAAGTATCCATGTTAATTAAATTTTTTTTTTTTAACAAAAAGTGTATTTCTTCTTTCTTAAACCACATAAAGTGGTCAACATTCTTTATTTTCTTATTTGTATGAAAAATAATATTAGCATTTTGCTTATTATAATATCTGAAAGCTTGTTCTGACTGGAATGACTTAAATCTTTGCTTATTTAAAAAAAAATTTAAAAATAAAACTTTTTTTCCGCCGTGCACTACTGAATAATTACTTTTTGTTGCTTGTACTGTTGGAGAAAGTTGTATCTTATTTATGTTACCGGGTTCCATCTTTGCTTGAAGTAAATATTTATTTTTCTTATTATTTTTAATTATTCCTAGTATACCTACTTCATTTTGTTTAATTATTGGTTGATCCCATCCTTTTGTAAAAAAGTTTGTTTTGATATTAATGCCAATTATTTTAAAAAATCTTTTACTTAAATGGTATAATTTTTTGTCGTCTAGTTTCCATTTATCTAGTTCTGAAATTTTAGTTATTTTAATTTTAATTTTTTGTTTATTTCTTTGCTCTGTAATCCAATTTTTATATTTTTTTTTAATCATTTTGAAATTATGTGGGGATAAGGAACATGTGAAACAAATGTTAATCCACGTTTTATTCTTTTTTTTTCTTTTTTTAAGATTTCTTCTTTAAAATTCCAAGCACCCAAAAAAGCATAATCAACAGTTTCATTGATTCCTGTTTCAGGAGAAATTATTGGAATATGTGTGCCTGGCGTAAATTTACCTTGCTTATTTTTTGTTGTATCAGTTACGTAGTCAAAAATTTTGTTATTCATTTTACAGTAATTGAATACTGTTGTTGACTTATAGGTAGCTCCATAGCTAATTATTTTTTTATTTTCATTTTTAATTTTTTTTAATAATTCATATAGTTTTTTTTTCGATTTTTTTACCCTATTTGAAAATTTTATATAAGTTTCGAATTTATCTAAATTATTTTTTTTTTCTAAATCTACAAATTTTTTCAATTTTGGAGTGGACTTATATTTTGCTAAGTTCTTACATATATAATATCTCAATGAACCGCCATGTGTTGAAATTTTATCTACATCAAATAATCTTAAATTATAATCTTTTAAAATATGTTGAATTGCTATTGCTGAAAAAACATAGACATGTTCATCATAAAATTGATCATATGAATTATTTTTTAAAATTGATAATAAAGATGGATCTTCAATTACTATGACGCCATTATCAGATAAAACATTGTTTAATGATAATAATGTTTCCTTCAAATTTGGAATATGAGAAATTGTATTTGCTGAAAAAATTAAATCTATTTTTTCCTTTTTATTTTTGATAATTTTTTTTGATAATCTTAAATTCCAAAACTCAGGATAAGTTTTAAATTTTTTCTTGGTTATATTTGCTAAATTTTTACATGGTTCAACAGCAATAACATTTTTTGGATTAAAATTTTTCAAAAAAACTCCATCATTACTTCCAATCTCCATCACTCTTTTAGGTTTAAATTTTTTTTGAAGATTTTTTGCGATACTTTTAAAAGCACTTCTCATAGTTTGTGATTCGGATGCTCTATGAGCATATTTTTTTGTATATTGCTTTTTAGGATTAACAGGACTTTTAATTGAAACTAAAAAATTTGAAGTATTAAAACAAATCTTAAGATTATAAAAAAACTCACTTTTTGTTGTTTTTTTACTTAGGTCCTTTAAAAAAGAATTGGCTAATGGTTGTTTTCCTAAATCTAAAAATATTTTTTTCATAACTTGTTAGTTCAAAGATAGCTATCATTAATATATAATGTTATCAAAAAGCAAATAAAAATTGAAATTAAAATCTAAAAAAATTGTAGTAACTGGTGGAACCGGAAGGTTCAGCGAAGTTTTAAAAAAAACTAAGTTTGGTAAAAAATGTCTTTATCCAAAAAAAACGCAACTAGATATTTTAACTATTAAAAGCATAGAAAAGTATTTAAAGAAAACAAAACCTAAGATTCTTATTCATTGTGCTGGCTTATCAAGACCAATGAATATACATGACGAAAATATTGAAAAAAGTATAAATCTTAACATTATTGGTACATCAAACATTGTAATAGCTTGTAAAAAATTTAACGTTAAATTAGTTTATTTTTCAACAGGATATGTATACGAGGGAAAAAGAGGAAACTATAAAGAAGATGAGGCTGTTCTACCTTTTAACAATTATGCTTGGTCTAAACTGGGAGGTGAGTGTGCTGTTAAACTATATAAAAATTCCTTAATTCTTAGATTAATTATGTGTGAAAAACCATTTATACACAACAAAGCTTTTTCAGACATTAGAACAAATTTCATATTTCAAGACGAAGTAGCTCAGATGATTCCAAAAATCATTAATAAAAAAGGTATTTTAAATGTAGGTGGTAAAATTCAAAATCTTTTTAATTTCGCAAAAAAATATAATAAAAATATAAAAAAAGCTTCAGGAAAAAAATATTATCCTCCAAATCCTTCAATGAATATATTTAAACTTAAAAAAGTTCTTTTATAGTGGTAGCGGGAAGTGGGATCGAACCACTGACCTCAGGCTTATGAGTCCTGCGCTCTAACCAACTGAGCTACCCCGCCAATAATCATTGATGTCTTATAATACTTTTATTTTTTCTTGCAATCTAGATCTAATTTAATTTATGCAATAATTTTTTTATATAAGTAGAGTTTTTCATTAAATATTTTTATGTTTGTGAGGAGAGATTTAAATAGTGCAAAAACTCATTATAATATCCTATAATATTAATATGAGGCGAAATGGAAAATATACAATTTTTGGGCATACGGGTTTTTTAGGAAAAAACATAATTAATTTTTTAGATAAAAATAAAATCAAATATTTTTTACCTAAAAAAAAAAAAATTAAATTTTCTCATAACTTGGGTCATATTATTTACTGCATAGGTATTTATAATGTTTTAGATGAACCTATAAGATCAATTGATGCAAGTTTAAAAATATTAAGTAAGATAATATTAAGTAATAAATTTACAAGTTTTACACTTATATCCAGTACAAGATTATACCTAAATTCCAAAAAAACTAATGAGAATGATAAAATTTGTATAAATCCAAATAACAAAGATTATTTTTTCAATTCACTTAGGTTGACTGCTGAAAACTTTTGCTTATCTCAAAATAATAAAAGAATTAGAGTAGTTAGAATTTCAAATTTATACGGTAATTTTTTTGGAAAACAAAAATATTTTCTGCCTAATCTAATAAGGAATTCGATTAAAAAAAAATCAATTAATTTAACTATAAATAAAAACTCAAAAAAGAATTATTTAAATGTAGTTGATGCTATAGAAATTATATTAAAAATAATAAAAAAAGGTAAGTATAGATTATACAATATAGCTTCTAATAAAAGATACTCTTTAGACTTCATATCACAAATTATTCAAAAACATACTAAGTGTAAAATAAAATACATTAATCAAAAAACAATATATAATGAGCCATTAATAGATATAAACAGAATAAAAAAAGAATTTAATTTTAAATCTAACGATAATTTAAAAGAAAGCATAACTAAAATAATTGTTTTAAAAAAAAAATTTTAAAGAGACTAAAATATTTTTAAATGTTAAAATGAAAAATCTAAAAAAGTTTAAAAAAAAAATTTATTCCCAAAATGGAGAGGATGGTATAATTGAAGAAATCTTGAATAGACTCAATAGAGAATTAGATCATACGTGCTGTGAATTTGGTGCTTGGGATGGTATTTATCTATCAAATGTTTATAATTTAGTTGAAAACAAGGATTATAAAGTTTTATTTATTGAGGGTGATCGAAATAAATTTAAAAAACTTGAAGAAAATTTAAAAGATAAAAAAGCTATTAGTTTAAATAAATACGTTTCATTTGAGGGAAAAGATAAATTAGATCAAATACTATCTGAAAATCAGTTTAACACTAATTTTGACCTTCTATCTATAGATATTGATGGCAATGATTACCATATTTTTGAGTCATTAGTAATTTTTAAACCTAAGGTTATTGTTATCGAATTTAATCCTAAAATTCCAAACGAAGTAGAATTTATTCAAGAAAAAAATATTAAGATTAATCAGGGATCTTCCGCACTTTCATTTTTTAATTTAGCGAAAAGAAAAAATTATACTTTAGTGACTGCTACTGAAATTAATCTATTTTTTGTTCATAATAATTATGTATCTAAAGTTACAGATAAATTAAATCCTGATTTAGACGAAATTGTAGATGATAAAGCTAATAGAAACTTTATTTTCTCAGGTTTTGATGGAAAAATATTTACTAGCAAAAAATTTGATATGCCCTGGCACAAGATTGAAGTAGATGAGTTAAAAATACTCCCTCATTTTTTACAAAAATTTCCTGATAATTATAATTTCTTAGAAAAAATTATGTTTAGGTTATATAAATTTTATATAAACCCAAAAAAATTTTTTAAAAAATGTATTTCTTTATTCTCTAAGAAATGAATTTTTATAAAAAAAAACATTCCTTTTTACACATCCAGATTATGATTTATCTAATTTACCAGATTTTCCTATAAAATATCTTGATTTTTATCTAACATTTACTGCTAAAATTTTTTATAAGTGTTAGATATTATAAAGATTATCAATTTTGCTAATTAATAAGCTTAATGTTTTTTTTTCTTTTTCAACTGAATATTGTCTCTCGAGTTTAATTCTATTTTTCTTAGTTTTTATTATCCAATTTTTTTTGTAATTGTTAATTTCATACAATAACTTTCTACCAAAATTACTAATATCACCGTTTTCAATTTTTTTGAATATTGGTTCTTTCCAATATTCTATCCCCCCACCACCAATATAACCAATCACTTTATTTCCCGATAAGGCAGCTTCTATAGGTGGTATGCCCAAACCTTCAAGATTTGAAAAAGATAAAAAAAACTTTGAGTGAGATAAGGATTTTATTAAGTAATTTTCACTAACATTTTCCAAAGGGATAATTTTCCAATCTTTAGGTAATAGATTTTTTAAATAAAATAGAAGTAACTGTGAATGATCAGAAAGTTTTCTGGGCATATATGTGATAGTATTGGTTTTTTTCGATATTTTTAGTTTTTCACAATTGATGGAAAAATTTATTCTTAAAATTTTGTTTTTAAATTCAGGAAACATTTCTTTAAAATATTTAATATTATGATCCGAACTAATTAATATAAATTTAGCATTTTTATACGCTGATTTTAACTTTTTAAAATTACTGGTTGAATTCATATGATAAAATCCCTGAATAAAAATTGCATAATTAATTCCTTTTTTTTTTAAATTTAAATCCTCTGGAAAATGTGACCATATTTCTGGGATTATCAAAAAATCTGTACTTTTATCTAATAAAAGTTCTTTTTTAGAGTTTAAGTCTTTATTAAACCAATCTTTGTTTGGTGAAAAAAATCTTGAGACCCTCAATTTATTAGGATTCCATCCAGAATCTTGTTTGTGAAATATATTAAATCTCTTTGATAAAGAATTTTCTACTTTGTAAGAAAATTTTTTTTTTAAATGAATTACACTTGATGATATATTTTTTTTAAAATCATTCAATTTAATTGAATGATTATATATAACTTTTGCGCCACCAGAGGCACCCTTCATTTCAGGCAAAAGATAAATTATATTAATTTTTTTCATAAACTAAATATGATATTAAATCATTCAAAGTGGAAATTCATCTTTAAGATTAATGTAATTAAACCTTACAATAGAGGGAAAAAACAATATTTTTTATAGACTAATTTTATTAATTTAATGAATAACAGTTTTTCGAAAAAAATAATTGTTTATGAAAAAACAATTATACCAAATAGAATCAAGCCTGTGGATGCTGCCGTAAAAAAATAAAATTTCTTTTTGGTTTCATTTTTTTGATTTAATTTTACTTTATTTAAGAGAATATTTATATCAGTAGATCTATGGGAAGATTTTATAACATTTCCCTCGTTATATTTGGCAGATAAATTATTTTTGACTGAATATTTTAAATTTTTCACGATGACAATTAAGCATCATTTTACATTTTTAGCAATTAAAATTAGAGCGATAAATAGACTCCAATCGTACCTAATAAAAAAACACAAAAAATAAAAATAGTTAAATTTTTCCGGAACTCTTTACTTTCTTGATGTTCAAGTTTTGATCTCAAGATATTAATATCAACTCTTTGAGTATTTATTTGTTTTGAACCTAACATTTTTTCAGAAATATCATCATCTTTTGAAGTCTCAAGATTGTTATTATTATTTGAGGAGCCATCAAATTTCATGTTGAATTAAAACATCCAAGATTGTAAATGACAAATTTAAAAGGGTTCAATCTGGGTCATAAATAAATTGACAAATGTCCAATTTGGGTTTCAATAAGCAATAATTTATTTTTATGAGCATTCGTCAAGTAGATTTTTCCAGAACACTAACCGACGTTCAAGTCTATGAAACTATTATGGCTAATTATTCTGATTTAAGTAAAGACTGGATATTTCATCAATGGAATTGGATGAATAATGTTTATATCCCATTCAAAGATCACTACAAGTATTTGATAGTGATTTCATTAATTGAAAAAACTCTACAATTTTTTGATCAAATGAATATTCAATATACTTATGATGAATATTATTCAAAATCATATTTAGAAATTGAAAAATTTAATATTTCACAACTCAGTGAAAAATTAGGTTTGCCAAAGGAGACTGTTAGGAGAAAAGTTTTAGAACTCGAAAAAGACAGAGTAATAAGTCGTAATAAAAAGAAAATCATAATTGATAGAAAAGCTTTTGATTTTTTAAAACCAGAAAACCAAATTAAAATTTCATCAAAATATATTCATTTAGTTTCAAGATCTTTAAATAAAAATAATATTTATTCCCAAAAACTTGATCAAAAATTAATTGAAAATATTTTCAAAAAAAAATTTTCATTATGTTGGCGTTGGTTTTATCGAATGCAAATACCACTAGTCATTGGCTATCAACAGTTTATGAAAGACCTAACTACATTTCATATTTGGGGAACAATTGCAATGAACCAAGTTTTTAATGTTTCAAAACAATTAGATACTGGTTTAGACAAACCCTCATTAGATTATTTTACAACTTCTAATATCTTAATAGAAAATTTTGGTACTAAGGCTGGAATAAGTGCAATGTCAATTTCAGAGATGACTCAAATACCACGAGCAACAATTATTAGAAAATGTAAATATCTAATCCAGAATGATTTAATTAAGATAAATGAGAAAAAACAATATGTTTTAACTTCAATGAATTTTAAAAAAATTTTACCTTATCAAAGGGAAGTATTTTGGTTTAAAGCAAAATTTATACGTAAAATTTTAAATCTTCTTATAATTTCATAAAAGTCTTTTTTAAAAAAATTTTATATATATAGTATTTAATATTCATTAATTTCATCTTAGAGGAAATGGAAGTAGTAATAAAAATAGCGCCTATCATACTCGCATTAATAATGTTGGGTTTGGGTTTAGGTTTAAAAGTTGAAGATTTTACTAGAGTATTAAAAACTCCAAAAGATTTTTTTGTCGGTTTTGTTTCTCAATTAATTATTCTTCCATTAATAGCTTACTTATTAATTATTACTTTAAAAACACCACCTGAAATTGCAATTGGAGTTATGATTATTGCTGCTGCACCAGGTGGAGTTACATCAAATATATTAACAAAGTTTGCTAATGGAGATGTTGCTTTATCTATTACTTTAACAGCTATAATCAGTTTAATTTCTATTATTACAGTACCTATTATAATTTTTACATCTGCTGATTTATTTGAAATTACAAATATTTCTCAAAATATTTCAATGACTGGAATAGCGCTAAAAATGTTTTTTGTTGTAACAGTTCCAGTTATCTTGGGGATGATTATAAGAAAATTTGCCGAAAATTTTGTAAATTCAAAAATTCAGATATTTGAAAAACTTAATATAGTATTATTTATCATTTTTTTTATAGCTGCATTTTATGAAGAGAGAGAAAATTTTATAGATTTTCTAATGCAGGCAGGTCTTATTACTTTAATTCTAAATGTAACAATGATGATTGTGGCTTATTACCTTGGTAAAACTTTTGCTTCAGGAATAAAACAACAAAAATGTATTGCTTTAGAATGTGGATTACAAAACGGTGCTTTGGCAATATTTGTTTCTACACAAATATTCGGTACAGATATAATTTATATAACTCCAACAGCCGCATATGCCTTTATAATGTATATTACTGGTTTTATATTTGTTTTTCTTCTTAAAAATAAAGTTTAATTATTCTTAAAATTTGTTTGTTTTAAAGGCTTAATAATTAATTCTATTGAGTACTTCTTTTTTTCAACCTCAATGAATAAGTCTTTATTTTGAAGTTCTTCGTTTGAGAAATCATTATTAACATATCCAAATACTAAATTCTTTTTAAAATTGAATGAATAGTTTCCAGATGTTGATCTTCCTATAATTTTTTCTCCATCATAAATTGGTTCATCATGAAGTAATAATGGTTTTCCTGGTTCACTTGCTTTCAAAGTAAACATTGAAAATCTAGTTTTAACTTTATCTTGTTTAATTTTTTCAAGAGCTTCTTTGCCTATAAAATCTACATCTTTTTTATTGCTAATTGTAAAAGATAATCCTGCTTGATACTGGTTTTCTTCAGGAGAAATATCATGTCCCCAATGTAAAAATCCACTTTCCATTCGCATGATATCCATTGCATGCATACCACAATTAGAAAGATTAAATTCTTTACCTTTCTCTATAATTAATTCATATATATTTTTTGCGTCTTTAAGATCTACGTATAGCTCGTAGCCTAATTCACCCACATAAGATAATCTTTGTGCCCAGATTTTTACTCCATCAATTATAATAAACTTTGCAAATCCAAATCGAAATTGATCATTTTCAAAATTATCTTCACTTAAAGTTTTAAGTAAATCTCTACTTTTTGGACCAAACAAACCAAATACACACAAATCATCTGTAATGTCTTTTAATTCAATATCTTTAGAAAGATGTTTCTTAATGTGAAATTTATCTCTCTCTCTTGTTGCTGCAGAACTTATTATTCTAAAATGATTGTTATCAATACAAACGATTGTTAAATCTGTCTCTATTCCACCATCAGAATTTAACATGTGTGTATAAATACATTTACCAGGCTCATTTTTAATATTTGCGGTGCAAATTTTCTGTAGTTCTTGATGTGCTTTATGTGATTTTATTTCAAACTTAGAAAAAGGAGTTAAGTCAAACAAACCAACATTTTTAATTGTATTATTTGTTTCATATTCAGCAGAAGGATACCAGCTCTGATAATTATAACTATATTCGTATTCAGCTTTTTCTCCATCTAAAGCAAACCACATAGGTCTTTCATAGCCACCAGAAACACCAAAACAAGCACCAAAACTTTTTAGATTATCGTGATGAGGTAAAGTTTTAATATTTCTAGAGGTTTTATGTTGTTTAAAAGGCCAATGCATTCCATACAAATCCCCTAATGTCTCTGTTATTCTTTTTTTAATAAAACCTAATTCTGAGTGAAATTTTTGGAACCTTTTTATATCATAGCTAAAAATATCTTCGTTGATATGACCAGTCATCAACCATTCAGCTGTAACTTTACCAACACCTCCACCACTCCCTATGCCAATGCTATTTAATCCACAGCATACAAAAAAGTTTTTAATTTCTGGTACTTCTCCTAATAAGGTATTTGTGTCTGGAGTAAAAGACTCTGGTCCTGAAAAGAATTTTCTTATACCTGCAGTTTCTAAAATAGGAAATCTTTTAATAGCTGATGCTAAATAAGGTTCAAAATGCTCAAAATTTTCTTGAAACTCACCAAAAGAAAAATCTTCTGGTACTTTGTTTGTCTTATCCCAAGCGGGAATAGAATTTCCTTCAAAAATACCAACTAATATTTTACCTGCATCCTCTTTTATATAAGTTCGATTATCAAAGTCTCTAATTACAGGTAATGTTTTAGACAAATTTTCAATTGGTTCAGTAATAATATAAAAATGCTCCGCTGGATAAAGTGGAATGCTTACTCCAGCTTTCTCTCCAATTTGTCTCGACCACATTCCAGAGGCTAAAACAATGTATTCACATTTGATTTCTTGTCCATTAACTTTAACTCCTGAAATTTTTCCATTTTTAGTTAAAATTTCATCTACAGGAGATTTTTCAAAAATTTGTGCTCCCTCTTTTCTTGCAGCTTTAGCCAACATATGAGTAACACCTGATGGGTCAGCAGCACCATCTCCAGGCATTAGAATTCCACCAATGACTTCATCAGTATTAATAATTGGATAATCTTTTTTAATTTGATTTTTATCTAAAATTCTTACATTAACATTATATAGTTGTGCAGTTGTTGCTTGTCTTTGAAGTTCTTGCCATCTTCCTTTGTTTTGAGCAATAGAAAGTGCTCCGTTTAATCTTAAACCTGCAGAATGATCAACTTCCTTTTCAAGTTTTTTATATAAATCGAGTGTATATTTTCTTATCTTTGTTATAGCAGCTGTTGGGCCTAATTGACTAACTAATCCTGCTGCATGCCATGTTGTTCCTGATGTTAACTGGTCTCTTTCAAGAAGAATTGTATCTTTCCATCCAAACTTTGCTAAATGGTAAGCAACTGAACAACCTACAACCCCACCACCAATAACAACAACTTTTGTGCTACTAGGTATTTTTTTACTCATTTAATTAATTTTTGATTGCTTCACCTGCACTAACATATTCATGACCAAAAACGTCTGCAACAGCTTTATAAGTTACATGTCCTTTGTGGACATTTAATCCTGCTAAAAAGTTCTTATCTTCACTTAAAGCTTTTTGATAACCTTTATTTGCTAATTTTACTAAATATGGAAGTGTTACTTTATTAAGCGCGAATGTTGAAGTTCTAGGTACTCCACCCGGCATGTTAGCAACGCAATAATGAACAATGTCATCTACTATGTAAGTTGGGTTTGCATGTGTAGTTGGTTTACTCGTTTCAATGCATCCTCCTTGATCAATTGCCACGTCTACAATTACTGATCCTCTCCTCATTAATTTTAACATATCTTTTGTAACTAATTTTGGAGCTTCTGCACCTGGAATTAATACGCCTCCAACTAAAAGATCTGCCTCTGAAATTAATTTTTTTAAATCAATATTGTCTGATAGTTGAGGAATTATTTTATCTCCAAATTTTTTAGTAAGTTCTTTAAGTCGCTTTTCTGATTTGTCTACAATATGAACTTTTGCCTGCATACCAGTAGCAATAATAGCTGCATTTTCTCCGACAACACCACCACCCAAAATAACAACGGTTCCTCCCTCAACACCTGGGGCTCCACCTAAAAGCAAACCTTCACCTCCTTGATTTTTTTCTAAACAATGTGCTCCTTCTTGAATTGACATTCTTCCAGCCACAGCACTCATTGGGGCTAAAAGTGGTAATCCTCTATTTTGATCAGTGACAGTTTCATAAGCTATACAAACGCCTTTAGAATTAATCAATCCTTGTGTTAGTTCTTTTGCTGCAGCAAGATGTAGATAAGTAAATAAAATTTGATTTTCTCTTATCATTTTTACCTCTTTTAAAAGAGGTTCTTTTACTTTTACAATTATTTCAGAGTCGTTGAAAATGTCTTCAGCTTTGTCGATTATTTTTGCACCAGCAGAAGTATAATGTGAATTCTCAAATCCAGCTTCATATCCACCATTGTTCTCAACTAAAACTTCATGACCTTCGCCTACCAAAGTTTTTACGCTTTCAGGGGTTAAGCCAATTCTAGTTTCTTGAGGTTTTATTTCTTTGGGAACACCAATTTTCATAAAGAAAATTAATTCTTTTTACTTTTACTGTAGTTAGTAATTCCAGTTCTTAATTTTTCAATTATTTCATCAATATGTTTTTTTTCACATATAAACATTGGTGCAATGATAAGTGCATCTCCGGTGGCTTTGAAATTTACTCCAGCATCGTAACAATGCTTGAATGTTGCTAGCCCAGCCTTACCTGGTCTGCCGTCCATCTTAATATCGATACCACCCATCATTCCATATCCTCTTATATTATCAACCACATCAATGTCCTTTAGCGAGAATAAACCTTCTTGAAAATAAGGAGCAAGATCTTTTGCTCTATTAAAAATATCCTCTTTTTCAAATATATCTTGAACTGCTAATGCAGCTGCTACTGAAATTGGAATTCCAGAATATGTATATCCATGAAATAATTCTACTGCACCTTTAGGAGTTGCATCGAGGACTGCATCATAAATTTCATCTTTGCAAGCAACCACTCCAAACGGAACGATACCGTTTGTTGTTGCTTTTGCCATTGTCATTATATCTGGTGTAACCCCAAATTCTTGAGCTCCAAAAGCAGAACCAGTTCTACCCCAACCTGTTATAACTTCATCAAAAATTAAAAGTATGTTGTGTTTATCACATAGTTCTCTAAGTCTTTGTAAATATCCAACTGGCGGAACTAAGGTACCTGTAGATCCTGCGATAGGCTCAACTATACATGCTGCGATATTTTCTGAACCAAAGTTAGTGCAAATTCTCTCTAAGTCATTAGCTATATCTGCTCCTGTTTCAGGTTGACCTGATATAAACTTATGTTCATCCAGATGGGTGTGTCTCATATGAACTACGCCTGGCATAAGAACGCTCGCATAAGCTTTGACATTGTTAATCATTCCACCAACTGAAGTTGCTCCTATATTCATCCCATGATATGCGCGTTCTCTACCAACAAATCTAAATCTTTGCCCTTCACCTCTTGCTTTATGATAAGCAACACTAATTTTGATTGCTGTTTCTACTGCCGTAGATCCACATATTGTATAAAAAATTTTATTCAAATTTCCAGGAGTATGTTTTGAAATTCTAGTAGCTAATTCAAATGAACCACCAAAACCTTGTTGAAATGGTTGACAGTAATCCAAGGTTTGTAATTGATTTGTTATTGCTTCAATTATTTCTCTTCTTCCATGTCCTAAAGGGTTGCAGAATAATCCTGAGCTTGCATCGATTTGTGTTTTTCCATGATGATTTTTTAAATAAACCCCTTTGGCTTCAACTATTAATTTAGGATTTTCTTTAAAATCCTTATTAGAGGTAAAAGGCATCCAATGTTCGTTTAAGGAATTAGGTACTGATGTTCTTTTTTCTGAGCTCATATTAAATTTTTATAAATACTTAATAAATGAATCCTTAGACTAATTAAATGCAATAAACCACCATAATAATTGTCACAACTTTAAGTTGTGTAGTAATAATAGTCGTTTTTTTGTTTTACATATAGGTCAATTTAATCTTAAAATTGAAACATATAAATAAACAAGGAAGAGGAAAAATGAAAAAAATAATTAGTTTTATTCTTGGATGTTTTGTAGCTCTTAATCTTTCGATTTCAGTTGCTAATTCAGCAGCTAATGAAGTTAGAGTTGCTTACTTCTTGGAATGGCCAAGTCCAAACCTTGAGGACATGCAAAAGAAAAACTTTGCAAAAGCTTTAGGGGTACCAGTTAAGTGGACTAACTTCACAAATGGTGGAGCGATGACAGATGCAATGTTGGCAGGGGATATCGACATTTCTTATTCACAAGGTTTAGTACCTTTCATTAACGCAGTTAAATCTAAAGCTCCAATCAAACTTGTAGATGTAGCTATGGAATATGGAATGGGTGGAACAACTTGTGTAACCTCAAATGCCTCTGGAATTACAAAAGCAAATGCAACAGAGCTCGAAGGTAAAAAAGTTGCTGTACCACTAGGAACAATGGCTGAATACGTATTTGATGAAAGTATGAAAGTTGTTGGCGCTGATAGAAAAAAAATGGACATCATTCAAATGGATCCTGAGGAAGGTGCTGCTGCACTTGTAAGCGGAGATGTTGTTATGGCATGTTTATTTGGTGGTAACTCTATCAAGGCTGCTACAGCTATTGGATCTAGATTGCTTACAGTCCAAGAAGCTAGAGATGCTGGAATCTTGGGTATAGATATTACTTCAGTAACTACAAAGTTTATGAAGGAAAATCCTAGAATGCTAAGAACTTTTATAGAGGTAACTCATGAAGCTAACGCTAGATATAAGGCTGGTAAAGCTGATATGAAAGCGATGTCAAAAGCTTCAGAAATGGAAGTTGCAGACATGAAAGAAACTTTAAGTGGCTTTAAATTTCTATCTCCAGAAGAAACTAAAAAATCTATGGAAAGTGGAAATCTTAAAGGGTTCCTAGATGGTATGGGAACACCAAAAGGGAATGTAGATACTAGTTTCTTACCTTTATAATTTAAAGGTATTAAAATTTAAATAGGCACCAATTTTATAAATTGGTGCCTATTTTTTTACTAAAAATTCAAATATAAAGTTTCATATGAGTGATTTAGTTTCTGAAAATCTAAATATGATTTTTAAAACCCCAAAGGGTGAAACTGTACACGCATTAAAAGATTTAAATTTTACTCTTAAAAAAGGGGAACTTCTCACCGTGCTTGGTCCATCTGGATGTGGAAAAACAACATTATTAAACATTACCGCTGGATTTATAAGACCAACATCTGGAGTTATTACTTTGAACAATAAAGAAATTAATGGTCCTGGTGTTGAAAGAGGTATGGTTTTTCAACAAGGAGCATTGTTTGAATGGTTGACTGTTGCAGAAAATGTTAACTTTGGATTAAGAATGAAGAATGAAGATCCTGTTAAAACTCAAAAAAAGGTTGATGAATGGTTAGAGATTGTTGGTTTAAAAGGTTTTGGAAATACTCCAACTTATCAGTTATCAGGAGGAATGCAGCAAAGAGTTGCTCTTGCGAGATGTCTTATTAATGATCCTGATTTAATATTAATGGATGAACCATTGGGAGCTCTTGACGCTCTTACAAGAGAAAAAATGCAATCTTTAGTCTTAAAAATTTGGAAAGAAACTGGCAAAACAATAATATTAATTACTCACTCTGTAGAGGAAGCTTTGTTGCTTGGTGAAAGATTATACGTAATGGCACCAAGACCAGGTCGAATACATAAAGAATACAAACTTCCATTTGCCTCAATGGGATTAAAAGAGGATCTAAGAGAAATCAAAAAAAACAAAGAGTTTTCTGAAAAACGAGAGGAAATCCTTGAGATGATTTGGAACATGGAAGAGGAAATTATGGGGAAAGATAATTAAATGTTAACTCAAATATTAACTTTTCTAATCTTTTTTGCTGTAGTTGGCTGTATTCTTTATGGAAGACGACTAATAAGGAGAGAAAAAGTTGATGCAGTCTTTGGAAATCCTGAGAGAGCATTGGGCGGTGCTCATTGGGTAATTGTTGGAAGTAGTTTTTTACTTTTAATTTGGCTCTATTATTCTTGGGATATTGCTAAAGGATTTTATCCAAAATCTGCTAATGAACTATGCCAAGTTGCAAAAGTTAATGACTCTTTGCTCGGATTAAAATATCAATTTCCAATAGAAGAGAGAGAATTTAAAAGTACTTCACAAATAAAAAGAGAAAATAAAAACTTAAAACTAATTCAAAGTGAAATTCAAAATTCAGAGGAACTAAAGGGTGAACAGAAAACCATACTAATTAGTTATATAAGAAAAACAAATCAACTGATCCCATTACTTACTAATGAAGATTTATTGGAGAATGAGACCAAACAAAAAATAGATGATATAACTGGAAAAATTAATCTTTTAACTGAGAACTTTAAAAAACCTGATTATCCGTTTGAAACAGAACAAGAGCTTAATAAAAGGCTAAAAGATGTAAATGAAGAAGGTGGCTGGGGTATAACGAAAGTAGATGCTGGCTCAGGATCTATTAAAAATACTTTAGAGGTACCTTTAGTGCCTGCAACGTATAGGGGTTTAAAGTTTCATTCTGCAGCTCAAGAGTTAAATTTAATAAGTGATGAATTTTTTAAATTAAGAAATCATAACCCTCGATTTAAAAGTAAAATTAAAGAGCTAAAAGATGAAATTAAATCTTACAGAAAAGATTTAAATGACAACGAGGAAGTAGCTTCAACATATGCTAAAAACATTGTTAAGATTGCTAGAAGAATTGAATTTGCAAGTATTTATCCTCCAAATGCATTGGATAAGATGCAAGAAGCAATTGTCAAATTTGAAAGTGCGCAAAAAGATGTTCAAGGAGGGCTTAGATTAGTAGATATATTTTTATTCCCAGCTGGAACGATAGTTGCTAGTGGTCCAAGTTGTTCAGAACAAGGTTCAGGAAGATGGTTGCCTAAACCATCTGATACTTTCAATAAATTTATATTAATGTCAAAACCTAGTGTTGGTTATAAAGATATTCCTTTATTATGGATACAAATGGTTGATGTAAGTAAAATGATTGGCTTCATTTTACCTGACTGGATTGCAGATATTTTGCCAGGTGAATATCCCGTTCATACTAAAGATGGTGTTGTAAAACAGAACTTCAAAGGTGGAGTTTTAAAAATTGTAACAGGTGATTTTAATTTGTTTAAAGTACCTGTTCCATATGGACATATTTGGGACTCTTTTTTAAGAGTTTTTCTTGGTTTGGTTTTTGGAATACTAATTGGTGTACCTCTTGGTCTATTTATGGGTTTAAATAGGTTTGCTAAAGGTTTTTTTGATCCTTTGATTGAACTTTACAGACCAGTACCACCTCTTGCATGGGCTCCACTTATAATTTCTGTATTAGGAATCGATAATACGGGAAAGGTATTTTTATTATTTATGGTTTCTCTATCTATTATGATTATTTCAGCAAGAGCAGGTGCATCTGGAACTCAACTATCAAAAATTCATGCTGCCCACTCTCTGGGGGCCTCAAAAAAACAAATTTTAAGACATGTGATATTTCCAAATTCATTACCAGAAATTTTGACAGGAATTAGAGTTGCAGTTGGAATGTGTTGGGGAACATTAGTTGCAGCAGAATTTTTAGCAGGAACAACAGGTATTGGATTTGTCGAAAACGTTGCAAAAAAATATTTTCAGTATGAAGTTATTTGGATTACGATATTTATAATGGGATTATTGGGTCTTTTATTTGATATAACACTTAGAAAAATAATTGATAAAACAATACCATGGCGTGGAAAAGGATAATTTTTTAATAATTATTTGTAATAAAATTTTGTATATAATCTCTCAATTTTCTTTTGCCAAAGTATCTATAAACTTTATTTGTTAGATTCATGTTAGTTAGAGCTGAAGCATACCTTTCTCCTGGTCTCCTTTTTAAAAATTTAATCTTTGACTGAAATAATTTTGCAACTTGTAAAATAGATAAACTTTCTTTACTTGCTATACTATAATGCCTACATAAGTTTTTTTTCCATGCTTGATAACATGTCTCAACTGTGTCACTTATGTGAGTAAATCTACGTGTTTGAGTTCCAGGTTTAACCACTGGTAAAGGTTTTTTTCTTTTAAATGAGTCCTCAAAAATTCCTATAACTGTTGACATTTTACCTTCAGAAATTTGTTTAGGTCCATATACATTATAAAAATAAATTACCTCATATTTAAATCGAAACCATTTTTTTAAATTTTCTAATAATTCTAGATTTTTAGATTTTGTAAATGCATAAGGAGATAAATTTTTGTCATTTCCTTTATTTCCTAAACTTGCAGAAGTTGCTGAATAAATTAATCTAATCTTATTTTCTAAACAAAAGTTAAATACAGAATTAGTACCAACTGTATTAGATTCAATGCACTCATTCATATTTAAAAAACTTTGGTAAATTCTCGCAAACTCACCAAAATGAAAAACACTATTAATGTTATTTTTATTTTTAATTAAAATATTAATATTTTTTGTATAACCTTTAATATATCTAACTCTTTTGTTTTTAATGTGATTCTTGGAAGACCCAGAGCTATAATTATCTAAACTAATTATTTTATACTTTGTTTTTTTTAATAATAGCTCAATTAAATTTGCACCAACAAAACCTGCGCCCCCGGTAACGATTATTGTATTTTTTTTCATTAAAGCTTATTAAATTAGTACCTATGAATATAATTTAATTAAAATCTAACCAATTACTATATTTAATTTGATTTTCTTTTATATATTTTGGCATTTCATTTAATTCTAATTGTTTTAATGGAAATTCTTTACCAAATTTATTTTCTCTAGAATCTGCTAGATGGTCATGATCAATTACTCTTCTTTGAATAAAATCTTTAATCTTTTCTGGAGTTTTTTTTGAGGCTCGATACTCATCATGATGTTCCGTATCTAATTCTTTTTTATGAATTTCCTCGGGACTTATCATTCTTGTAAAATGCCACCCCCCATTTTTAATAATATTAACATTCATATAACGGTCTTTTTTTAAAAATGTATCAATTCTATAGAAAGGGTATTTTTTTGGTTTTACTTGTCTCAACCATTCAAAATTAATTAAGTCTTTTTTTTTAATTATACGTGTCCCATACCATTTAATTCTATCGCATAATAAATTAAATTTATAATAAAATAGATCTTGCTCAAAAATTGTTATTTTACTTTTGTTATTTTCAGAATCAAATAAATTTAAATTTGGTATTTCATCATTATCACTGTACATAATATAATCATTTTCATTTGCAATTTCATTAACAGCGTCGAACAGCTTATTTCTTTGAAAGGCTATTCTTTTTACTGAATTCAATCTCCAATTTAAGTGTGATTCTTTTTTTTTAGTATCATTCTCATATATTAGACCCTCCGGTTCATTATCTATAATAACATATTCAATTTTATCTTTAAATTTTGAAAATTTGCTTATATCAAAGTTAAGCCCTTTTTTTCTTCCTGAATGTGAAAACTTAGCTTCGCAAATAATAAATTTATCGACATACTGATCAAGCATATTTAGCCTTAGATCTATTATTAACTCCTCATCATAATATGTGGTACAATCAAAAAGCTTCATTAATTTTTTTATATTATTAAAGTAAATTATAATATAATTAAAATGATTAAACTAAAAAATAAGTTTTAGAATGTCTTTAGCAATAATCACCGGTTCAACTGGATTAGTTGGATCAGAGGCTGTAAATCTTTTCCATGATAAAGGTTTTGAAATAATTGGAATAGACAATAATTTAAGAAAACTTTTTTTTGGGAAAAATAGTTCAACTTCTTGGGTAAAATCAATACTTTTAAAAAGAAACAAAAAATTTAAAAACTTCAATGTGGATATAAGAAATTTAGATGCTCTAAATAATATATTTAAAAGATATAAAAAAAAGATCTCTGTTATAATTCATTGTGCAGCACAACCTTCTCATGATTATGGAAAAAATTTCCCTTTTTTAGATTTTAATGTGAATGCAACGGGAACTCTCAATCTTTTAGAATTAACAAAAAGATATTGTCCTGATGCTCCTTTTATATTTATGTCAACTAACAAAGTTTATGGTGACAATCCAAATAAATTAAAAATTTACGAAAAAAAAACTAGATGGGAATTAAAAAAAACAGATAAATTTCATAAAGGTATTAAAGAAAATTTTCCAATAGATAATGCAACACATAGTTTTTTTGGTGTTTCAAAAACATATGCCGATTTGATAGTTCAAGAATATGGAAAAAATATTGGATTAAAAACAGTATGCTTCAGAGGTGGATGTATAACTGGTCCAAATCACAGTGGAGCAACTTTGCATGGGTTTTTGTCTTATTTAGTAAAAGCAAGTTTAAATCAAAAGAAATATAATTTAATTGGCTATAAAGGAAAACAAGTTAGAGATAATTTACACAGTCATGATTTAGTAAAATGTTTCTGGCAATTTTTCAAAAAACCAAGAAAAGGTGAGATATATAATATGGGAGGTGGAAGATACTCAAATTGTTCAATAATTGAGGCTTTAGATTTAGTTGAGGAAATTGCTCAAATAAAAGTAAAAAGAAATATTTTAAAGAACCCAAGAGTTGGTGATCATATCTGGTATATTTCTGATACTTCTAAATTTAAGAAGCATTATCCAAAATGGAAGCAAATATATGATACAAAAAAAATAATAGAGGAACTAGTTGAACATCAAAAATAAAAAGTTATTTATTCTCTTAAAAGAAATTTTCATAAAACATAAGTTAAACTCACAGCATGCAGAAATTTCAGCAAAAGCACTTATAAATGCTGAAATTGTTGGAGCCTATGGTCATGGTTTATCAAGGCTAAAAATGTACTGTGATAGAATAAAAAAAAAAGTTATTAATCCCAATCCTAAAATAAAGATCAAAAAAATATCTCAGTCAATTTCACACATAGATGCCGATAACAGTATAGGTTTTGTTGCAGCAGATATAGCAATAAAAAAAGCAATTGAAAATGCAAAAAAAACTGGAATAGGTTTGGTAGCTGTGAAAAATAGTGGACACTATGGTTTGTCAGGATATTACGCTGAACAAGCTGTAAAAAAAAACTTAATTACGATGATCTACACAAATGCTCCACCAGCCATTGCTCCACACGGAGCTAGTAAAAGTTTATTTGGAACTAATCCAATTTGTTTTGGAACACCTACAAACTCAAAAGTACCTTTTATCTTTGACTCATCAATTTCAATGATTAATAGAGGTAAAATCAGATTTGCATCAAAAAATAATCAGAAACTACCAGTCGGTGTTGCATTAGATAAGTTTGGTAAATCGACAACCGATGCGAATAAAGCTCTTAAAGGTGTTCAATTACCTATTGCAGGATTTAGAGGTTCAGGATTAGCTTGGATGGTTGATATATTGAGTGGAGTTTTAACTGGTGGTAATCATTCTGGCAGAGTTAAAGATCCTTTTGAAGATTTTACTGGACCACAAAATATTGGGCATTTATTTATCACATTTAAAACAAATTTATTTGTAAAAGATTATAATAAAAGAATTAAAGATAATATCAAAAGAGTAAAACGACTACCCAAAGTTAAGGGAATAAAAGAAATAATGTATCCAGGACAAAATAAATATAAAAGATATAAAATGAATTTTAAAAAAGAGATTAAAATCTCTAAAATTATTAAGAAAGAATTAGAGATCCTAAAATACTAATTATGCTTTCAAACAAAGAAATTATTGTTCCAAATAATTTATTAAATGCTTCTCTAAAAAATAAAGGAGTTAAAGCGGGAATTGTCAATGCTGGGAAACCATTGCCGATGTTATCTGTTCAAGATGCAGTAAAAGAAAATTTAATTGACCCAATTTTTATAGGAGATGAAAAAGAAATTCTAAAGTGTGCAGAAGACTTAAAGTGGGATATTTCTAAATATGAAATTATTAATGAACTAGTTGAAAATAATACTGCAGGTATAGCTGCAAAACTTGCCAGTGAAGGAAAAATTAGAATTATAGTCAAAGGACATATTCATACAGATATTTTAATGAAAGAAGTTTTAAAAAGAGAGTACAACTTATTGGGCAAAACAAGGTTGAGTCATATTTGGCATATGACGTTAAAAAAAGACGACAAGCCTCTAATAATTACTGATGGTGCTTTAAATGTATTGCCAAATATAAAAACTAAAATGCATATCTTAAAAAACGTAATTAATTTTTCTCATAGAATTGGTATCGAAAGACCAAAAATTGCAGTATTGTCTGCCACAGAAGAAGTTTTAGATAGTGTTCCAAGTTCTAAAGAGGCTGAGGAAATTACAAATCTTGCAAAAAAAGAAAATTTAAATGCAGATGTTTTTGGACCCTTAGCTTTTGATAATAGTATTTCAAAAAAATCTGCGACTATTAAAGGTATTAAAAACGATGTTGCGGGAATTGCTGATGTTTTATTAGTGCCGAGTGTTGAAACAGGTAACGCGTTGGTAAAGATGTTGATATACTTTAGTGGTGCATGTGCTGCGGGAGTAGTTGTAGGTGGTAAAGTGCCTGTGGTAATAACTAGCCGTTCTGATGAAGCACCTGCAAGACTAGCATCAATTGCTGCAGCTGTTGTTGCACTAGATTAAATGTTTGATTGCAATAAAATTAAATTTGTCTTAAATAATTCATCAATTAT
The DNA here is from genome assembly GCA_902514945.1 of uncultured Pelagibacteraceae bacterium. Taxonomy (GTDB): domain Bacteria; phylum Pseudomonadota; class Alphaproteobacteria; order Pelagibacterales; family Pelagibacteraceae; genus Pelagibacter. The sequence goes on from CABXSO010000013.1 coordinate 22,976, forward strand.
AAAAATGTATTAATGGCTATTACTTATTTAAAAAAGTCTCCTAAAACTTCGTCCACTGACGATAATAAGACAACTGAAATAGTTCAAGATTTACTAAAAAATATCGAAAAAACAAAAGAACAAGGCTGTGTCGATTTAACAAGAAAATTCGACAAGTATGATGGGGATATAATAGTATCAAAAGATAAAATTGAAGAAATTAAAAAAACGTTAGATCAAAAAACCAAAGATGATATTCAATTTTCATTTGAAAGAGTTAGAAAATTTGCTGAAGCACAACTTAAAAATTATGGACAAGATTTCGAGGTAGAACTTTCTGATGGTTTGTATGCGGGTCAAAAATTAGTACCTGTAAATACAGCTGGTTGTTACATCCCTGGTGGAAGATATGCTCATATTGCGTCTGCTGTTATGAGTGTAACTACAGCAAAAGTTGCTGGAGTAAAAAATATTATTGCATGTAGTCCTCCTAAAGAAGGTGTTGGTGCACATCCTACTATTGTTTATACAGCTGATCTTTGTGGTGCAGACGTTATTTTAAATTTAGGTGGAGTTCCTGCAATTGCAGCAATGACCAATGGATTATTTAAAAATCCCCCTGCAGATATAATTGTAGGACCAGGAAATCAGTTTGTAGCAGAGGCTAAAAGAATTTTATATGGAAAAGTTGGTATAGATCTATTTGCAGGACCAACTGAAATTGGAATTATAGCTGATGCTAAAGCTGATCCAGAGATTGTTGCTGTAGATTTAGTTGGACAAGCAGAGCATGGGTATAATTCACCATGTTGGCTTTACACAACTAGTAAAGAATTAGCTGAAAAAGTGATGAAAAGAGTTCCAGAATTAATAGCAGAACTTCCAGAAGTTCCAAGAACAAGTGCTGAAGCAGCCTGGAGAGACTATGGTGAGGTAATTTATTGTGACACTGATGAGGAAATAGTAAAAATTAGTGACGAATATGCACCTGAACATTTAGAAGTACAAACTGAAAACTTGAAATGGTTTCATGAAAGATTAACAAATTATGGATCATTGTTTGTGGGTGAAGAAACAACGGTGGCATATGGTGATAAATGTTCTGGTACAAATCATATTTTACCAACTAAAGGGGCAGGAAGATATACAGGTGGACTGTTTGTTGGAAAATTTATTAAAACATTAAGTTTTCAAAGAATGACAAAACAATCTACTAAATTAGTTGGTGCAGCAGCTGCTAGAATTTCTAGATACGAGGGGATGGAAGCTCATGCAAGAACTGGTGATGCAAGATTAAGAAAATACGGTTTTTCTAATTAATTCTCTGGTTTAAAAATTAAACACAATCCATTATTACAAAATCTTTTACCGCTAGTAGTTGGACCGTCTAAAAAAACATGACCATGGTGTACACCACAATTTGCACAATGATATTCCATTCTCCTCATTCCAAAAGAATAATCTATTTTTGTTTTAAAAGCTCCAGGTAGTGCCTCTGAAAATGATGGCCAACCCGTACCGCTATCAAATTTTGCACTTGAGGCAAATAATTTAGCTCCACAGTTTGCACAATGATAAAATCCTTCTCTATTTTCCTTGAGTAATTCACTTGTAAAAGGTCTTTCAGTACCTTCATTAAACATAATATTTTTTTGTTCTTTTGAAAGATTTTTATTAATGATTTTTTTTGTTGCTGAATATAAAAATTTATAAGGGAGAGAAATAAAAGTTAAAAAGGAAATGCCTAAAACTTTTAAAAACTTTCTTCTTAATATCATATTTCAACAGATTAATTATTAATAGAAATTTTAACATGCGCTATAATCGTCATTAATAACATTTCATTAATTAAAGAAAGTATAATGTTTCTTTCACTATGTAGATTGTAAGTAATGACATAAAACAAATAATGAATATGTTTATATACTTCCATATTTTGTCACTTTGAGCATATTTTGAAAAATATACTGATAAATATCCTAGCAAAAAGAAAAATATAATTGAAGCAATAGATGCTCCAAAACCAAAATAAACTTTTTCCTCTAATAAAAAATTTTTTGAAAAATTTCCTAAAAAGAAAACAGTATCAGAATATACGTGTGCATTAAGATAGGTAAAACCGAGAGTCTTTAAAAAAATAGTGCTCTTCGAAACATCTTTTGCCTCACTATTAAAATTAATATCAATTTTTAAAGATTTGATCTTCGAGTAGATAAAATAAATTAAAAAAATTATTAGTGAAATATTTAAGATTAATTCTATGAATAAATTAAAATATTGATGAAAAAAATGAAATAAAAGTATACCTGAAAATATCAGTAATAAATCTGATAAAGAACAAACAAAGCATACTAAAAAAATATACTGTTTCTTAAGCCCCTGCTCGATTACAAAGATATTCTGAGCACCTATTGCTAAGATTAAGCTAAGCCCGGTAAAAAAACCTAATACCAGGTATTCCATTTAAATTCAGATTATTCTGAATTAGCTGTTAGAGTTTTAATTTCTAGAATATTTTCGTTAGGGTCTTTTACAAAAAAAGTTTCTTGCTCGTATTTTGTTCCTTTAAATCTGAGATAAGGTTCATCGTAATATTTTGCCCCTCTCTCTTTCAATCTATTTTTTAAAGTATCAAAATCTTTTCTAGATAGATGTACTCCAAAATGTGGAACCGAGACGTTACCCATATCTACATCGTGTCTTTCACTATCTAGTTTATGATCACTAGCATGAAGAGTTAATTCATTTCCCCAAAAATCTACATCAGCCCATTCTTGTGCTGAGTTATCAAGTCGACAGCCTAAAGTTTCGCTATAAAACTTTTTTGCTGTTTCTAAATCCCCACATGGGATTGCTAAATGAAAACAATTAGTGTTTTTATACATATTTTTCTCCTTTAAATACTGAGTAAAGTAATTATATAAGCAATAACTTTTTTTATCAAGCTGGCAAATACTAATGAATGACTTTTTACAATCTATAATAGATAGAGATCCTGCGGCAAAATCAAAGTTAAGTTTAATATTAACTTACCCAGGTATTAAAGCTATTTTTTTTCATAAAATTGCAAACTTTTTTGCAATTGCAAAATTTGATTTGATTGCAAGAATCATTTCTCAATTTTCAAGATTTCTAACTGGAATAGAAATTCATCCAAAAGCAAAAATTGGAAAAAATTTATTTATAGATCACGGGATGGGAGTTGTAATAGGTGAAACTTCTGAGATAGGAGAAAATGTTACTATCTATCATAATGTCACTTTAGGTGGAATTGCTCCAAGTATAAATTCTAATGATCAAAGAAACACCAAAAGGCATCCAACTCTAGAAGATAATGTTGTAGTTGGATCTGGAGCTCAAATTTTAGGACCAGTAACAATTGGAAAAAATTCCTTAATCGGTGCTAATGCAGTAGTTACTAAGAATGTTACAGAAAAATCAATAATGGTCGGAATTCCAGCTACAAGAGTTGGCGATGCTACAAAAGGATTTCAACCTTATGCTGTTACTGATAAAGATAAAGATTAATGTCACAAATTAAAAATAACTTTATTGAGTCAGTTGGTAATACACCTTTAATAAGATTAAAAGCAGCTTCTGAAATAACTGGATGTAATATTTATGGTAAAGCTGAATATCTTAATCCAGGGGGATCAGTAAAAGATAGGGCTGCACTTGCATTGGTCAAAGATGCACAAGAAAAAAAATTAATTTCGGAAGGTGGAATAGTTGTTGAGGGCACTGCGGGTAATACTGGGATAGGATTATGTCTTTTGGGAAATTCCTTAGGTTATAAAACAATAATCGTAATGAATGATAACCAAACTCAAGAAAAAAAAGATACATTAAAAAATATTGGTGCAGATCTAAGACTAGTGCCACCCAAACCTTATAAAGATGATGGCAATTATGTAAAAGTTGCAGGTCGTTTAGCTGAAGAATTAAAAAGTACAAATAACAATGGTGTAGTTTGGGCCAATCAATTTGATAATACTGCTAATGCAAAAGGCCATTACGAAACAACTGGACCAGAAATTTGGGAACAAACAGATGGCAAAGTAGATGGATTCATATGTGCATCAGGAACTGGGGGGACTATTGGTGGTGTAAGTAGATTTTTAAAAGAGAAAAATAAAGATGTTAAAATTTATCTTTCAGACCCTACTGGTTCTGCTCTCTATAATCATATTATGAATGGAGAGCTAAAAGCTGAGGGTGGATCAATAACTGAAGGTATTGGATCGAGTAGAATAACTAAAAATTTTGCAGAAGCTAAAATTGATGGTGCTTTTTCAATCAGTGATCAAGAGTCTTTACCCTTGCTTTATGATTTAATACAAAATGAGGGATTAAGTTTAGGAACTAGTTGTGGAGTAAATATTGCAGGTGCAATTAGATTGGGGAAAGAACTAGGCCCAGGAAAAACAATTGTAACAATTCTCTGTGATAGATCAGATAAATACAACTCAAAGATGTTTAACAAATCATTTTTAAAGGAAAAAAACCTACCTATTCCTAGCTGGTTATAATATCGCATACCAGGCATGTAACAAAACAGTTACATTTTTAAGATAACATTAATTAACTTTGGAGTATTATGAGAAAAATTTTTATAATTTTATCTTTCTTAATTTTCACATCTGCTAATGCAGAAATGAGTGATAACGATAAATCAAAAGCATGGGATTGTGTTGGTATTTATATGGCTAACTACTTTCTTCCATCTGGTGAAAAATTTGAATACGGTATGAAAGAAAAATCTATTTCAACCGTAAAAGTTCTAAAAACGTATGCTCTTGAAATAGGTATTCCAGAAAAAGATTGGGATGCTGGAGTAAACAAAGCTGTAGATAAACATTACGGTTCAAAATACAACAAAGCTAAAACTGACAAATGTCACACATTTGTTGAAGCTTTAGTCCCAAATGGAGCCGAAAGAGTAAAAAAAGTCGTTCAAACTTTATATTAATCAAGGAGATAAAATGGAAAAAGAAATGTTAGTACATCTTAAACTTAAAGAAGGTAAATTAGAAACTTTCATGGGTTGGATGCAATCAGACGAGGGAATGAATGTCAGAAAAAGTGTTGCTTATCCTGAAAAAACTATTGGCGCTATGATACCAGATAAAAGTGGGATGTTATTTAAAGTTAATGTTCATAATGAAGCTGGAATGAAAGAATTTGTAACTGGTAATAATCCTACTGCAAAAGCTATCTATGCCGAGTGTGTAGAAAGTGCTCAGTTATTTGAGCTTTCTAAAATAAATCTATAAAGGAGAAAATATGAAAAACTACATGGTAACTCACACTTTCAAATCAAAGGAGATGAAAGATAAATTTTCAGAAACAGTTGCATCAATGAAGATGGAAGATATTGTAAAATCAATGACTAGTGAAAATGCAGCATGTCAAATGACTTGGAATACTCCAGGAGATACGATGCAAATGTTTTGTTGGTGGAAAGGTAAAGATCCAGAGGCAATTAATAATCAATTAGCATCTATGAATGACTTTTTTGAGCCTCATAAATTTACTGAGTGCACAGATGATGTAATGGA
>CABXSO010000014.1 GCA_902514945.1 uncultured Pelagibacteraceae bacterium
GAGTGACCCACCAAGATCAAATTTTTTAATTTTAAATTATTGAATACCCCTTCTAACCAATCAGCAATTTTTTCTATACTTTCTAAACAAGGTCCATCTGAGCCTCCATGTCCAGGTAAATCTATAGAGAGCACATTGAAGTTTTTATTTGAAAAAAACTGCTCCGTAAGAGACCATACAATGTGAGAAAGGCCACTACCATGAAGAAAAACTATTGTTTCTTTTTGATAATTTATACCTTGACCCGAGTCAGATGCGTGAATTTTCTTATTTTTTATTTGAAATATCAACTATTTACCTAAAATTTTTTTCTTAATTCAAATTTCTGAATTTTTCCTGTTGATGTTTTTGGTAGTTCACAAAAAACAACTTGTTTTGGTACTTTAAATCCAGCAAGAGTTTCCTTACAAAAACTTATCAATTCTTTTTCAGTAACGGGCTTATCTTTTACCATTTCAATAAAGGCACATGGAACTTCTCCCCATTTTTCGTCTGGTTTTGCAACCACAGCAGCAATTGATACAGATGGGTGTTTTGCCAAAGTGTTCTCTATTTCGATAGAGGATATATTTTCACCGCCAGAAATTATTATATCCTTCGATCTATCTTGGATTTTAACGTAACCATCGGGGTGGATTACAGCTAAATCTCCAGAATGAAACCAACCTCCGTGCATGGCTTTATTAGTTGCATCTTTGTCCTTGAAATAGCCTTTCATAACTATATTTCCTTTAATCATAATTTCTCCAATTGTCTTTCCATCTTTGGGTACTTCCTTCATTGTTTCAGGATTCATGACAGTTATTCCTTCAGTATTTGGATACCTAACTCCTTGTCTGGCTTTAATCTCATTTTGTTTTTCCTCGTCAAATTTATTCCAAGCATCGTTCCATGCACATTGAGTTACATGCCCATAAGTTTCGGTTAAACCATAAACATGCATAACTTCAAATCCAAGTTCGTTCATTTTTTTAAAAATTATACTTGGTGGTGGTGCTCCTGCTGTAAGCACATAAACTTTATGTTTTAATTTTTTTTTATCAGACTCTGGTGCTCCCGTGATCATGTTTAAAACTATTGGTGCTCCACCAAAATGGGTTATGTTATGCTCATCGATCAAATCAAAGATTTTCTTTACATCAATATTTCTTAAACAAATAGTTCTCCCATTCAACATAGGAACAGTCCAAGGATAACCCCACCCATTGCAGTGGAACATTGGTACAATAGTTAAAAAATTAAGTCTATTGGGCATATTCCAAGCCACTGCACTTCCGGTTGACATTAAATATGAGCCTCTATGATGGTAGACAACACCTTTTGGATTGCCAGTTGTACCCGAAGTATAGCTAAGAGATATTGCTTGCCATTCATCTTCTGGCATTTTCCAATCATAGTTTTCGTCACCTGTATTTAAAAAACTTTCATAATCCAATTCACCTATTTTTTCACATTTTGATTGATCTGCATGTTTGTCAATAATATCAATAATTGTGATTTTTCTTTTTAAAATGCCAAGGGCTTTTTTTACTTCGATATGCAACTGTTGATCTACTACCAAAACTTTAGCTTCACTATGATCCAAAATATAAGCAATTGTTTTGGCATCCAATCTTATATTGATTGTGTTTAGCACTGCGCCCGTCATTGGTACAGAATAATGACCTTCAAAGATTTCAGGTGTGTTAAATGCCAAAAATGAAACAGTATCTCCTTTTCTGATACCAATCTTGCTTAAGGCACTCGCAAACTTAACTGTTCGTTTATAAACATCTGACCATGAATATTTTCGATCCTCGTAAATTATAGCTTCATAGTCTGGATAAATTTCTTTAGCTCTCTTGATAAAAGTTAGAGGTGTAAGTGGAACATAATTGGCGGCATTTTTATCTAAATCGGTATTGTAAGAACTCATTTTAGTTAAATTTAAAGTTCATGATATTTGAGCTTCCTGAGATAGCAGATTTATAGTGCTGTTCAGCTCTGGGTAGAACTTTATCAAAATAAAATTTAGCGGTATTTATCTTGTTGTCATAAAATTTTTTATTTTCATTATAATCTTTAAAACTTATATTAAGTACTTTAGTCCATGCAAAAGCTAATGATACATAGCCCAGAGTTTTTAGGTAATCGTTAGCAGCCGCACTTACATCATCCTTATTAGTTTTAGCTTTCTCAATTGTCCATTCACTGAATTTTGAGAGAATGTCTATATAGTATTTAAATTGTTCAACAAATGGCATCAATTTTTCATTATTTGAATTAGCCTCAGATTTAATTATACTTAAAAATTTATTGATTATATTGCCATTTTGATTAGATAATTTTCTAAAAACTAAATCAGCTGCTTGGACTGAATTTGTTCCCTCATAAATCGGAGTAATCCTATTGTCTCGATACAATTGCTCAATACCTTGATCTTTTGTATAACCATATCCACCAAATACTTGCATAGCATCACTTGTAATTTCCATTCCCAAATCTGAAAATAAAGATTTTACAACTGGTGTCATTAATGAAACCATATCAGAAGCTTCTTGCCTAATTTTTTGATCATTATGATTTAGGCTAACCTCAGTTTGTTGTGATAACCAAAAACATAATGCTCTTTCTCCTTCAATAATTGATTTCATATTTAACAAAGTTTTTCTTATATCTGCATGTTCAATAATTGAGTCAGCAGTTCCATTCTCTGATTTATTATTATTACTTTTTCCTTGTTTCCTATCTTTCGCATAAGTTAATGAATTCTGATAAGCAATTTCCGATATTCCCAAGCCTTGAATTCCAACAACTATTCTTTCTAAATTCATCATCGTGAACATTTGACTTAATCCTTTGTTTTTTGGACCAATCATAAAACCAGTTGCCTCATCAAAATTTAAAACACATGTAGCTGAACCTTTGATACCCATTTTTGTTTCTATTGAACCTGTGGATATTCCATTTCGTGCACCGATTGTTCCATCTTCTTTTACGACAAATTTTGGAACTAGAAATAAACTTATTCCTTTTGTTCCCTTCGGTGAGTCTGATGCCCTAGCTATTACTAAATGAATAATATTTTCAGTTAAATCATGATCACCAGAAGTAATAAATATTTTTTGGCCTGTAATTTTATATGTACCGTCTGGTTGTTCTAAAGCTTTTGTCTTAAGTAAACCCAAATCTGTTCCACAAACTGGTTCAGTTAAACACATGGTACCACTCCATTTTCCCTCAACCATCTTGGGAAGAAATTTATTTTTAATTTCATCATTTGCATGATGATGAATACAATTATAGGCACCCAATGTTAATTCACTATAAAGTTTAAATGCTAAACTCGCTGATGATATCATTTCATCAAAAAAAGCACTTACTGTTTTAGGCATTCCTTGTCCACCATATTTTGGATCACAAGATAGTGAGGTCCAACCATCCTCAATATACTTTTGATAAACTTCTTTATACCCAGGTGGTGTTCTTACAACTCCATTTTCTAGTATAGCAGGATTTTCATCCCCAGCTTTAGCAAGTGGTAGAATTAAATTTTGATTTATTTTTGCTGCCTCATCTAAAATATCTTTAACTAGATCTGGACTGACATCTTTATATTTTTCTAATTCGTTATAATATTTGTTATCTCTTAGTTTCTCAAATAGAAACATCATATCTTCTACTGGTGCAATATAACTTGGCATAGAATCAGTTTAAAATAATTAATAAATTATTGCAATTTTGAAATTATCGCATCTCCCATCTGAGAAGTTGAAACTTCTTTCATTCCTTCTGACAGAATGTCTTTTGTTCTTAATCCGTCATTTAACACATCTTGCACGGCTTTTTCCAAGACTTCAGCCTCTTTATCCAAATCTAAAGAATACCTTAGAGCCATAGCAAAGCTCAATACACTTGCTATTGGGTTTGCGACTCCTTTACCTGCTATATCGGGTGCTGAACCATGTATTGGTTCATACATTGCTCTCATATCTCCATCTTTATTTTTTGCTCCTAAAGATGCTGATGGAAGAAGCCCAAGAGACCCTGTTAACATTGATGCTTCGTCTGACAACATATCACCAAAAAGGTTATCAGTTAAAATCACATCAAATTGTTTTGGATTTCTGACTAATTGCATAGCACAATTATCTGCGAGCATGTGGTCTAAATTTACATCTTTATAATCTTTATCATGTAGCGCTTGAACCTCTTCCTTCCAAAGTTGTCCTGCCTCCATTACATTCGACTTTTCACAAGATATTACTTTGTTTGATCTTTTTCTTGCTAGATCAAAAGCAATCCTAGCGACTCTAACAATTTCACTACTTGTATAGGTATGTGTATTTACACCTTTTCTCTCACCATTTTCTATTGGTTTAATTCCCCTTGGTTCGCCAAAATAAACTCCACCTGTTAATTCTCTAACGATCATTATATCTAGGCCTGAAATTATCTCTGGTTTTAAAGTTGAAGCATCAACTAATTGTTTAAAGCATATTGCTGGTCGTAGGTTAGCAAAAAGTTTTAATTCTTTTCTTAACTTTAATAATGCTCTTTCTGGTTTTTTATCAAATTCTACACTTTCCCACTTTGGTCCACCAACAGCACCTAGCATTATAACTCCACTCTCTAAAGCTTTATAAAAGACTTCATCAGTAATAGGCGTTCCATGCTTATCATAAGAACAACCTCCAACTAGTTCCTCATCTGTCTCAAAACCTAATGATTTTTTGTCATTAAACCAATTAATTATTTTTTTTACCTCATTGGTGACTTCTGGGCCAATTCCATCCCCGGGTAGTAATAAAATTTTTTTTTTTTTTAATTTAATCATGAAACACCCATGGCTTTTTAATTTTTAAACTTTTTTCAAAACTTTCTATCTTATCAGTTTTTTCTAGAGACAATGCTATATCATCCAAACCTTCTAATAGACATTTCTTTTTGAATGGGTCTATTTTAAATTTTGTTTCATTATTACCAAAAATAATTTTTTCTTCCTTTAGATCTATAAAAATTTCTTCTTTTCTTTTTGCATACTCTGATAATTCTTTAATTTTTTCATCATTAAGAATAATTGGTAAAATTCCATTTTTAAAACAGTTATTATAAAAGATGTCTGCAAAACTTGAGCTTATTACACTAGTAATACCAAAATCTAATAATGCCCAAGGTGCATGCTCTCTTGATGAGCCACATCCAAAATTTTTACCAGCAATTAAAATCTTTGAATTAGTGTATGGTTTTTGATTTAAAACAAAGTCATTTATTTCTTTACCTTTGTCGTCATACCTCATCTCAAAAAATAAATTTTTACCTAGTCCAGTCCTTTTAATTGTCTTTAAAAACTGTTTTGGAATAATCATATCCGTATCAATATTCACTATTGGTAGATATGCCGGTATACTCTTCAAAGTATTAAATTTTTGCATATTAATTTTGATATTTTCTTACATCGTCAAGATTTCCTGAGATTGCTGCCGCAGCGGCCATGCCAGGGCTAACTAAGTGAGTTCTTCCACCTCTTCCTTGTCTTCCTTCAAAATTTCTATTTGATGTTGAGGCACATCTTTCTTCTGGTTTTAATTTGTCCGCGTTCATTGCTAAACACATTGAACAGCCTGGTTCTCTCCACTCAAATCCCGAATTTACAAAAATTTTATCCAATCCTTCTTGCTCTGCCTGTTCTTTAACTAATCCGGACCCAGGTACAACCATCGCATGAACATGTGAGGCTATTTTTTTATCTTTAAGAATTTTTGCAGCCTCTCTTAAATCCTCTATTCTGCCATTTGTACAGCTTCCAATAAAAACTTTATCAATCTTAATATCTTTTGCTGCCATATCTGGTCTTAAACCCATATAACTTAAAGACCTCTCTAAAGAATTTTTTTTATCCTCATCTTTTTCATTTTTTGGGTTTGGTACTTTTTCATCAATTGTAATAACGTCTTGAGGTGATGTTCCCCAAGTTATCATTGGTGAGATTTCATTTGCAGTTAAGTTTATTTCCTTATCAAACTTAGCACCTTCATCAGTACTTAGATTTTTCCAATTTTCTTGAGCTTTGTCCCAAACTTTTCCTTTAGGAGACATTGGTCTACCCTTTAAATATTTAAATATTTTTTCATCAGGAGCTATTAATCCTGCTCTAGCACCTCCTTCAATCGTCATATTGCAAATTGTCATTCTGTTCTCAACACTTAGTGATCTAATTAGATCACCTGCATATTCTATTACACAACCTGTTCCACCTGCAGTGCCTATTTTTCCAATTATTTGAAGTATTACATCTTTGGATGTGACGCCCAATGGAAGTGTACCGTTGACGTTTATTCTAAAATTTTTAGCTTTTTTTTGCACTAATGTTTGAGTCGCTAAAACATGTTCTACTTCTGAAGTTCCAATACCAAATGCTAATGCACCAAACGCACCATGTGTTGCTGTATGACTATCACCACAAACAATAACTGTACCAGGTTGAGTGAAGCCTTGTTCGGGACCAGTCACATGAACAATTCCTTGTCTTTTATCGCTCATTCCAAAAAGTTTAATTCCAAATTCTTTACAATTAGCCTCTAGTGTTTCAACTTGGATTTTAGACTCATGATCTGAAATACCTTTTGATCTATCAGTTGTTGGAACATTGTGATCCGCAACTGCTAATGTTAATTTTGGATGTCTTACTTTACGTTTAGAATTTCTTAATCCTTCAAAGGCTTGTGGACTAGTAACTTCATGGACTAAATGTCTATCAACAAACAATAGTGCAGTTCCATCTTCTTGCTGATGAACCAAATGGTCTTTCCAAATTTTGTCGTAAAGTGTATCGGGCATTGAAAAAAAAATTATTTTTTTTCCTGTAAATTTTCAAGTTTTTTTTCTGTTTTAATTTCAGCTCCAGCGGTCTCTTTTTTTAAATTTTCCTCTTTTTTAGCCTCAACAACTACTGGTTTTACCTCTTTTGGTGCCTCTGGCTCATTCTCTTTTGCAGTTGGTACTATATTTTCTTCTGTTACACTTTCAGGCTTTACATCAATATCGATACCAATTTTTTTTCTAATTTTTTCAGCAATCCTTGCAGATTTACCAGTTCTATCTCTTAAATAATAAAGTTTTGCTCTTCTTACTTTTCCTGAACGAATTACTTTAATTGAATCTAAAACTGTACCATATAATGGGAAAGTTCTTTCAACACCTTCTCCAAAAGATATTTTTCTAACAGTAAAAGATGAATTTATATTCCTACTTTTTTTTGCAATACAAACGCCTTCAAAATATTGGATTCTCTCTTTTTTTCCTTCTGTAATTCTGACCCCAACTTTTACAACATCACCAGGAAAAAAATCAGGGATTTTTTTTTCTGAAAGAATCTTTTTTACGTTACTTTGATTTATTTCCTCTATTGTTTTCATTTTAATATTAAGCAAGTTAATCCCTCTTATATTTATGCCACAAATCTGGTCTTCGGTCGCGTGTTATAGCCTCAGATTGAGATAAACGCCAGTCTTTAATTTTAGCGTGATCACCAGATAATAGCACTTCTGGTACTGGTTTTTCCTCCCAAATCTGTGGTTTGGTATATTGTGGATACTCCAAAAGGCCATTTTCAAAAGTTTCCTCCGAAGCTGATTTATTATTCCCCAAAACTCCGGGCAAAAGTCTTAATACACTATCAAGCACTACAAGTGCAGCATTTTCTCCACCTGATAGTACATAGTCTCCTATGCTTATCTCCTCAATATTTCTTGTAGATAGTAATCTTTCATCAACTCCTTCAAAATGACCACAAATTAAAGAGAACGATTTTTCCAATGATAAATCTTGAGCAAGTTTTTGATTAAATATTTTACCTTTTGGGGAAAGGTATAAAATCCTATCTCCTTTATTAATGTTTTGATCGATAGAATTTGCTAATACGTCTGGTTTTAATAACATACCTGTCCCGCCACCGTAGGGAGTATCATCAACTGTTTTATGTTTATCTGTTGCTGAGTCTCTTATATCTATTACATTCAAATTCCACAATTTTTTAGACATTGCTTTTCCATAGAGACCTTTGCCTAAAGGCCCAGGAAAATTATCTGGATAAAGTGTAAATACTTTAGCTTGCAACATTAATATCCTTTGCTTTATTTCTTTTCTTCCTTTTTAGCTTCTGCTTTTGGAGCTTCTGCTTTTTGAGCTTCTGCTTTTGGAGCTTCTTCCTTTTTAGCTTCTGCTTTTGGAGCTTCTTCCTTTTTAGCTTCTTCAGTGCCTTCCTTTTTTCTATCTTTTTTTGGAATTGCTTTTTGTGGGTTATTACCGTTAGCAGGCATAGGCATTAACTCATTCTCACCTAAAATTCTGGCAACTCTTGTTGTTGGTTGTGCACCTTGGCCCAACCAATATTTTATTCTTTCAGCCTCTAATCCAATTCTCTCTTTTTTTTCTTTTGGCAAAAGTGGATTAAAGAAACCTACTTTTTCTATAAATCTGCCATCTCTAGCAAACCGACTGTCTGCTACAACAACTTTATAAACAGGTCTTTTTTTTGTACCACCCCTAGATAATCTTAGTTTTAACATTTACTCTCCTTTTTATTTTAATTGATTAAATAATTCTGGAGGTATTCCTTTGTCAGACATACCTTTCAGATTTCCTTTTGACATCTTTTTCATCATTTCAGACATCATTTTAAATTGTTTCAACAATTTATTGATAGTGGCTGGATCAGTTCCTGAACCATTAGCAATTCTTTTTTTTCTTGAACCATCAATTATTTTTGGGTTCTCTCTTTCTTTTCTTGTCATTGATAAAATTATAGCTTCATTTTTTGTAATAACACTCTCATCAATACCAGCTGCATCCATTTGAGATTTAACTTTTGAAACACCTGGCATGAAAGACATGATGCCTTCGATACCTCCCATTTTCTTCATTTGTCTTAGTTGGGTTAAATAATCTTGCATTGAGAATTGTCCTTTTTTTAAATTCTCCTCTGTTTTTTTTATATTTTCTTCTCCAAGATCTTGGGTCGCTTTTTCAACAAGAGACACAATATCTCCCATCCCAAGAATTCTATTTGCAATTCTATCTGGATGAAAAACTTCAAGATTTTCAATTTTTTCACCAACACCTAAAAATTTAATTGGGACCTGTGAAACAAATTTCATACTTACAGCAGCTCCACCTCTCGCATCACCATCCGCTCTTGTTAAAATAATTCCAGATAAATTTACTGTATTATTAAATTCTTTTGCTACTGATGCAGCTACTTGCCCAGTAAGTGAGTCTGCAACTAAAAAGGTTTCTGCAGGTTTGATGGTATTTTCGATTTGTTTAATTTCGCTCATCATCTGCAAATCTATTTGAGTTCTACCAGCAGTATCGAATAATATAATATCAGCCCCATTCAAATTTGCTGCACTAATTGCTCTTTGGCAAATATCACTGGGTTGTTGACCCTCAATTATTGGAAGAGTTAAAATATTATTTTGCTCGCCTAAAGATTTTAATTGCTCTTGAGCAGCTGGTCTATAAATGTCCAAACTGGCCATCATTACTTTCTTTTTTTTTGTATTCTCCAAGTATTTTGCAAGTTTAGCAGTTGTAGTGGTTTTACCGGAACCTTGTAAACCAACTAACATCATTGGTACTGGTGGAACAGCATTTAAATTTACATCATTATTTTTTTCACCTAGAAGATAAACTAATTCATCATAAACTATCTTCACCACCATATCCCCAGGTGATGTTGATCTAATAATTTCTTGCCCTAAAGCTTTTGGTTTAACTTTTTCAATAAAATCTTTAGCAACTTCAAGAGACACATCAGCTTCTAATAAAGCTTGTCTTATTCCTCTTAATCCCTCATCAACCTGATTTTCATCGAGTGATGGGGCTTTTTTTAAAGAGGAAAAAACTTCCTCAAATTTATTTGTCAAATTTTCAAACATATTTATCACACACAGCAGTAATCGCACTAGTGGGCGAACCCTCGCTGACTAGTGTCGATCTCTTTGTTTCCAAAGACACCGCAAATTTAATGTTTTTGCGGAAACACTGACAAACTATAATAGAGGTTCAAAAAGTCAATAAATAAGTTAAATAACTATATATGGACTTCAAAGCTTTTAAAATGGACGGATTGGGTAATGATTTTGTAATAATCGATAATAGAGAAAAAATTACTGACTTAACAAAAGCTCAGATAGTTAAAATTTGTGACAGAAATTTTATTGGCTGTGATCAACTAATATTTATTGATACAGATAGTTCTGCAGATGCAAGTTTAAGATTTTTTAATCCAGATGGAGGAGAGTCTGGAGCATGTGGAAATGGTACGAGATGTGTTGCAAATTTAATTTCAAATGAAAAAAATAAAAAACATATAATTTTAAGTACTTTATCTGGAAAATTAAAATCTGAAATTTTAGAAAAAAAAATTGTTACAACAGAAATTGGTAAAGCAAAGTTAAATTGGGATGAAATACCTTTGTCAAAAAAAATGAATACAAAAAACTTAAATATCAGAATTATTGATACAAATAATAATGAACATTTAGGTGGTACTGCAATTAATGTGGGTAATCCACATATTGTTTTTTTTGTTAAAAAGATTGAAGATTTCAATATAGAGAAAATTGGCCCTGAGATAGAATGTCATGAAATCTTCCCAAAAAAATGTAATGTAACAATTGCACAAATTTTTAATAAAAATTTGATAAAAGTAAATGTTTGGGAAAGAGGAGCTGGTCTTACTAAAGCGTGCGGAACTGCAGCTTGTGCCGCAGCATATGCTGGTAAATTAAATAATCTTACAGAAAATAAAACTGACATAGAGTTTTCAACTGGTAAATTATCAATTTCAATAGATGAAAATAATTCTATTCACATGAAAGGACCTGTCTCAGATATTGAGGAAATAAAAATAAAATTATAATGGGTATCTTTGATAAATTTAAAATTGGATTTAAAAAAAGTGCATCCGCATTCACATCTGGGCTTAAGGAAATAATTATTAAAAAGGAAATTAATGACGAAAATTTGAGTAGAATTGAGGAATTTTTAATTCAATCAGATGTGGGTGTTGAAGCTGCATCTGAAATAAAAGAAATAATTTCTAGGAAAAAAATTGATCCTAATAAAGATTTATCTAGTGAAATAAACTCTGTTTTAAAAGAATATATAATTTCTCTGATGGAACCTTTGGAAAATAAATCTTTTTTTGAAAAAAAAGGAGAGCTCAATGCAACCTTAATTTCGGGCGTTAACGGTGTTGGTAAAACAACAACTATAGGGAAAATAGGAAAAATATTGAAGACTAAGGGCAATAAAGTTATTTTTGCAGCTTCAGATACTTTTCGTGCCGCAGCAATTGAACAATTAGAAAATTGGGCAAATAAAGTAGATGTTCAAATAATCAAATCATCACAAGGGTCTGATCCAGCATCTGTTGCTTTTAAAGCTATAGATGAGGCTATCAAAAACGATTTTAATCAAGTTTTAATTGACACAGCTGGAAGACTCCAAAATAAAAAAAATTTAATGGAAGAGTATAAAAAGATAGCTAATGTAACAAAAAAAATAGATCCCAACGCACCTCATAATGTAATTTTAGTTTTAGATGCAACCTCAGGACAAAATGTATTAAGTCAAGTCGAAGAATTTAATAAAATTATCCCAATAACAGGTATTGTGATGACAAAATTAGACGGCACAGCTAAAGGAGGTATTTTATTAGCATTAGCTAAAAAATATAAAATTCCAATAATTGCTTTAGGCTTAGGTGAAAAAGAAGACGACCTACAGTTATTTGAAGCGGAAAAATTTGCTGAGGCTTTTACTCAAACTAATTAATTAAATTGCTAGAGATCAAAGGTTTGTAGATATTACATTTGTAATTATCATCAAATTTATAATGTCCGCAATCTTTAGAAAATGATGAGATTATAAAATCAAATTTACCAGTAGTTGGATAAAGTTCTAGTTTTTTACTTGTGATGTCATATTTAAAATTAGCGTTTAAACTTTTCACAGCACTAATCATTACCAATGTTTTGTCATCTTTTAATAAATAATATGCAAAATCATCTGGAAATACTGGAAAATCATATTCTTGTAAAAAATATTTAGCTTGTGAAGGAAACCACTCATAAGAAATTAGAGGTGAAGAAGACTTTGTTAAATGATTATAAATATAAAGATCTTTTGGATAATCATTTATATAATTTTCATTTTCACCTCTTGCTAAAATAGATTTTTCTCTTCCTTTGAAATATAAGCTAAATTCTTTGTTATGAGAATCCATTTGATCTATATGAAATAAATCGTCTGGTTGAAAAAATTCATCTTGTGAATAAACGTTGGTAATAAACATAAAGAGTGCAATAAATAAAAAAGATAATCTTTTCATTATCTTTTAATAAAATTAAATTCTGAAGTTTATTTGTTGAGATTGTGTCCTAATTTAAACTTTTAAAAAATGTGTTAAGAGCTTTAACAAGGTTTTCATCATACTCCATCATATGATTGTCATGTTTTGTGAAATAAGAATATTTTGGTTCATTTGCTTTTTCATACATTTTTTTTCCCATAAAAAATGGAACTATTTGATCAGCTTCACCATGCATTATTAAAATTGGAACTTTTATATTCTGGATTTTACTTTTATTATCAAATTTATCTTTCAACAATAAATTTACGGGTATGTATGGATAAAATATTTTAGCTGCATCTATCATAGAAGTAAAAGGTGTTTCCAATACAACGCCAGCAAATTTTTTATTTTGTGACAAATGGGTTGCAACACCAGTTCCTAACGACTCTCCATAAATAACAATATTTTCCTCTTTGACACCTTTTCTAACTAACCAATTTATTGCACTTCTTCCATCTTTATAAAGGCCTTCCTCAGATGGTTTCCCTTCATTGCCACTAAACCCTCTCCAGGCAATTATTAAAAAGTTAACATTCATTTTATGGAAATGGTTTAATTTGTGAATTCTATTTTCAAGGGAACCAGCATTCCCATGAAAAAATAAAACTGTTTTATATTTTTGTAAGTCCTTTTCATGAAACCAGCCCATTAAATCAATATTATCCTCTGTCTTAATTTTTACTTTTTCAATAGGAACTGATATTTGATCACTAGAATAATTATTTTCTTTAGGATGATATAATAAATTTCTCTGATAAAAATATAAAAAAACTAAGATTAAAAAATAGACAAAAATAATTATTTGAAAAGATAACAACAAAATATTCCTAGATTTTTTTAACATTTTTTTTCTTTGCTAAGTATATGCCAAAAAACACCAGGATTGTTCCAATGAAATGATAATTTTCAAATTTTTCATCAAATAAAAAATAACCATAAATTGCTCCATAGACTGTAAAAACATAAAGAGTGAAGCCTGTTAAAGACGCACCTAATTTTTTTTGAGTAACAGTATACAGTGTGAAAGCAATTATTCCCGGTGAGATAGCAGCAAAAATTACCCAGAAATAAAATTCAGGTATAAAAACTGTTTGTTTATAAAATATTTCCTCGCTTATATAGAACGGTAATAAACTTAAAGCTCCAAAAAATGATATTAAGGTAAACCTCTCAAAAATTTTTAGTTCTGAATTCCAGTAAAATAAATAAATTGAATATAATGCCCATCCAATAGCGGCAGCCAACATCCATAAATCACCGATAGTAAATTGTAAATTAATTAATAAATTTAAATCTCCTTTTATAATGATTGTAAAGACTCCTATTAAACATGCAATTAATCCAATTATTTTTGTGAAATTTATTTTTTCATGAAAAAAAAAGTATGAAATCAAGATTATGAACACAGGTGAAGATGTATAAATAATTCCCATATTTGTTACAGTTGTAGTTTCACCCGCCAAAAATGGAAAGGCTCCGCATACTCCACATCCCATTAAGCCCAAAAAAAATAATTTTTTATATTCTTTTTTAATGATCTTAAATTTTTTTTTTAATGTTATGTATGTAAAAGGCAGTAATATTAAAAAAACTAGAGTCCATCTCCAAAAAGCTAATGATATTGGAGGCACAAACTCGACACCACCTCTTGCTACAACAAGATTACTTGCCATAAAAATAGGTTGAATAAACAATAAAGAAAATGAAAAAAAATTTTTTTTCAAATTAATTAATTTAATTGGAATTAACTTTTATCAAAAAAGGCTTCGTAAATCATCATAATGATAGCAGCAGCCATTAAAATATAAACTGGCAATACATCTAGAAAACCTATCATCATTGATTTAGTAAGCGTTGTTGCCAAACCAACTAAAAAGAAAACTGCAAACGACAAACCTATTACTGTTGTTATTTTATTCATACGATTATTCCTGACATTCTTTCTCTAACCATTTAGCAATACCCAAAAATCTGTGATCGTCATACTTATTGCCAATTAATTGAACTCCTAATGGTAAATTATTTTCTCCCTCAAGTAAAGGTAGTGAAATACATGGTGTTCCAAGATAAGACCAAACTTTATTAAATTCCGCTGTGCCAGTACTTTTTAAGCCTTTTGGCGCCACGCCGGGGCTAGATGGGGACAAAACTCCATGATAATCCTCAAATACTTCCTCATAAGACTCGTAACTTCTTTTCATAAAATCAATTGCCTCAGCATATTCTTTAGCAGTGTACTTATTTCCATTTGAAATAGCATCCTGCATATATTTAGAAAGTTTTTTTTTATACTTTTTATAATAAATTGAGAAATTATTAGCTAAATCAGTTTCATGAATAATCTGATGATATTTGTGTATATCTTTGAAATACGATGGAGTATCAAAAATCTCAATATTTTTTTTGAAGGATTTAATAAAATACTCAAAAGCCTCTTTTGATTTTTTATCAATTATTTTCCAATGATCAGTTTTATAAAAAATAAACTTAGGCTCAAATATTGGACCTTTTTTTGTCTCTGATAAAATATTTTCTGTTGAATAGTGAATTGTAGCTGGATCATACTTATCTTTTTTAATCAACACTTTCGCCAACATAGCTACATCTTCAACCTTACGACCAAACATACCAATTTGGTCTAAATTATATGATGTTCTCAAAACACCATTTCTTGAAATTAGTCCATAACTTGGTTTGTAACCGACAACTCCACAGTAAGATGCTGGTCTAATTACAGATCCACCTGTTTGAGAGCCAACAGAAGCTGGTGCCATAAAGGAGGCGACAGAAGCAGCCGATCCACTTGATGAACCACCAGGTGTTCTACTTTTGTCATGTGGATTTGTGGTTGGTGGTGGGCCCAAATAAGCAAGTTCTGAAGTTGCTGTTTTGCCCATAACAATTGCTCCTGATGAATGAAGCAAATCAATTATTTCTGCATTTTGTGAATAAGATTTACCTTTTCTAATAACGGTTCCACATTCAGTTGGCATATCAACAGTTCCAATTATATCTTTAACTGCTATTGGTACTCCATGAAGAAAACCTGTAGGTTTACCTGCTCTTCTATGTTCATCTGCTTCAGTTGCTTTTTCTAATAAAACCTTCCTATCAAAATATGCCCAGGCTTTTACATCTTTATCAAATTTTTTTATTCTCTCTATGTATGTTTCACAAACCTCAACTGATGTAATTTGACCGCTCTTTATTTTTTTACTTAATTCTTCTAAGCTTAAAGAAAATATGTCTGTCATTCAAAGTTAATTAGCAAATAAAGTCTCAGGCAACCAAAGTGCTATTCCTGGAAACAAATACATTAAAACCATTGCTAAAATTACAATTCCCAAAAACGGCATTATACCACTAAAAATTTGCATCAATTCAACATTTTTTGATTGTACACCTTTTAAATAATAGGCAGACATTGCCATTGGTGGGGTTAAAAATGAAGTTTGTAAGTTTAATGCAATCAACATTGCAAAAAAATACGGATTCACTCCAAAAAATTCAACCAAAGGTAAAAAGATTGGAACAAAAATAATTAAAATTTCTGTCCATTCAAGAGGCCATCCTAATAAAAAAATAATTATTTGGGTTATTACTAAAAACTGCCAAGGTTGAAGATTTAAAGATTTAAAGAAATGCTCAAATACTTCATGTCCACCTAAATAAGAAAAAACAGAAGCGAAAGTCCAAGAACCAATAAACAACCACATAATCATAGCTGTTGTTTTTGCAGTTAAAAATACTGATTCTTTAAAGTTTTTCCATTTTAAAGTTTTATAGAAATAGGAAAGCACTAAAGCACCAAAAGCACCTACTGCAGCGGCCTCTGCTGGAGTAGCAATACCTGCAAGTATAGTCCCCAAAACTAAAATTATAAGTGAAAATAATGGTAAGAATGAAACCAAAACTTCTCTCATAATTACAGAAGGTGGCGGTATCTCTTCTGCAGCTGGCTTTGGAGCTATTGATGGATTTAACCAAGCCCTAAAAACTGCATAACCAATGTATAAACCAGCTAACATTAGTCCTGGAAATATTGCGGCAGCAAATAATCTTAAAGGAGATAACTGTGCAATAACAGAGTAAACAATTAACATAATGCTAGGTGGAATTAAAATTCCTAAACACCCGCCAGAGCAGATTATTCCAGATGCAAATTTTTTATCATACCCAGCTTTCACCATCGCTGGCCAAGCTAAAAGACCCATTAGAGTTACAACTGCCCCAATAATTCCTGTTGCTGTAGAAAATAAAGTACAAGTAATTAATGCTGCAACTGCCATCGAAGCAGGAAGTTTATGAGAAGCTAACCTGATTGCAAAAAATAATTTTGCAACTATTCCCGCTCTTTCAACTAAATAACCCATAAATAGAAAAAGTGGTACGGCGGTTAATACATTGTTGTCCATTACAGTGTAAGTATTTTGTACAAAAAGTTGGAATATCCTGTTATCAAACAGATGTTCCATTTTTGTTGGATCAAAATAAGCATAATACCCAAAACCTAAACCCATTGCCATTAATGTAAATGCTATTGGAAATCCTAATAAAACTGCAAATAGAAATATCCCCATCATCATAATTGCTACTTCTGGATTTGTAAGACTAAATAACATCGTCCACGTTTCCTTTCTGAGCAGTTCTCATTAGTATTTTTTCGGTTTCTTCTGCATCCTTTGAAATTCTTTCTGGCCAACTACCTTCTTTGATACAGATTAAACATCTAAATACTTCGCTGATACCTTGTAAAGTTAAAAGAGTTCCTGACAAAGGTATCAAAGACTTTGCCATATAAATTTGTATTTGTGCTGGGCTATTCCAGCTGGTCTCTCCAATTTTCCAAGCCAAAGCAGCATACTCGTAACCATAAAAGGCAAGAGCGATAACACCTGGAAAAAAGAAAATAAAATATAAAACTAAATCAATATAAGCCTGTGTTTTTTGAGAGAATAATCTATAGATAACATCTCCTCTAACGTGCGCCTCAGTTGACAATGTATAAGCACCAGCCATCATAAAAATTGCTCCGTACATCTGAAGGCTAAAATCAAAATTCCATAAAGTGGGGGCATTTAGTGCATATGCCATAAATACCTCATAGCATGTTCCACCCATTAAGATAACTATACACCATGAAAAAGCTTTACCCATCGAGACACTTAAACGATCAGCAAACTTTATATAAGATCTCATCATAGATATAAACTTCTATTGAATTGTACTAAAATAATCAAATAAAAAAGGGGGCCGAAGCCCCCTTAATAAAATTTATAAAAGTTAATTATATCTTAACTTTTCCAATTGGACCAAACTCATTTTCATACGCAAGTTTGTAATTTGGCTGATTCATCAGCAAGTATTTCATTACTCTCTTCGCATACGCTTTCTGAGAATCGACAACCTTTTTAAAGAAAGGATCTTTCTTATTGAAATCACCGATTACCTTGTCCCAACCTTTCAATTGTTGAGCTAAGATCTCATCAGAAGTTTGATACACATTTACTTTATGCTCATTCATCAACTTAGCTAAGTCAGCTGAGTATCTTACTAAAGCTTTAAAGTAGTTATCACTGTTTGCAGCATAAGCAGCATTTTTTAATATTGCTTGGTGTGCAGGCGATAAACTATTATATGTTTTTTTGTTTACCGGGATCTCAAACATCTCTTGAGACTGGTGGAAGCTTCCTAAGTGATAGTGCTTAGAAACATCTTGCATACCAAATTGAGAGTCTGAAGTTGGGTTGTTAAACTCAGCTGCTTCAATCAAACCAGTTTTCATAGCTGGTTGAATTTCACCACCTGGTAATTGTCTAACTACCATTCCCATCGCAGTTAAAACGTTAGTCGCTAGACCAACTGTTCTATACTTCATACCTTTAACGTCAGATACTTTAGTTACGTTCTTTTTGAACCAACCAAAAGGCTGAGCTGGCATAGGCATATGGAAAAAACCAACATAATCGAAACCTACTTTTGCAAGAGTTTCGTCGTATAGTTTTCTTCCTCCACCATACTCCATCCATCCCATAACTTCTTGAGATGACATTCCGTATGAAGGACCAGTTCCAAATAAAGATGCAGCTGGATTTTTACCATACCAATATGCAGTCACCCAGTGACCCATATCTACTACACCAGAACTTACTGCTTGTCCGATTTCTGAAGTCTTTACGACTGCTCCAACTGGTTGAAGATCTATCTTAAGTGTTCCTCCAGACATTTCATCTACCATTTTGCAGTAGTCTCCGGCCATTTCAAAAAAGATGTTTGCTCCACTTGGCCATGCAGCTTGCATCTTTAAAGTTGTGTGACCGCCAGCAGTTGCTATGTTTGGCATTGCAACCGCGGCTGCAGCTACAGCACTAGCCTTAGCAGCAGTTTTAAAGAACTTTCGTCTTGAAGATGTTTTCACCTTCAATGATTTGTTTTCTTTAGTCATTATTACTCCTCTATATAGTTAATTAACTAGGTTAATTTAAACATAGAATCTAATTAGAGTCTTTCTAAAAAATTGTGTAGATGCCGCAGAAATTTAATTAATTTCAATCTAGGGTAGTATTAGTTCACTTTATTTGAGCATTTTCCCGTATTAAAAAACTCATCAATATTATCTATAGCTAGGTTGGCCATTGCAATTCTTGTGTCTTTAGTTGCGCTGCCTAAATGAGGAAGAATAAATGCTGATTTAATTTTTAGATAACCAGGATTTAAATTTGGCTCATTCTTATAAACATCTAAACCTGCTGCATATATTTTTCTTCTGTTAAGGGCGTCGATTAAAGCTTCGTCATCAACTATATCACCTCTGGCAACATTTGTTATTACTGCTCCTTTTGGAAAATATTCTACTGTCTCTTTATTTATCATGTTTTCAGTTTCTTTAGTTGCTGGGCAACAAATAGACAAGACATCTGATACTGAAAAAAGACTTTTAACATTATCGTGATAAATAGCACCATCTTCCTTATCTTCAGATAACTTTGATCTGTTATGATAATGTATTACCATGCCTAGAGACTTTGCAATTCTTCCTATTTTTTGCCCAATCCTTCCCATCCCTAAAATACCTAATCTTGTTCCAGTTAGTTGCTTACCAATTAAATAATCTGCAGACCATTTCCAACCGCCGTCTTTCGCGGATTGTATACCTTCAGAAGCTCTTCTACATGCACCTAATATCAAAAGTATTCCAATTTCTGCAGTTGCATCGGACAATACATCTGGAGTATTAGTCACAGCTATACCTTTTTCTTTAGCAGCATTTAAGTCTATATTTCCAAAACCTACTGCAAAATTTGAAATAATCTTAATTGTGTTTGGTAACTTGTTAATCGTCTCTTTGTCCATCTTATCAGTTAGTGATGTTAAAATTCCATCACAACCTTGGCTCATCTCTATTACTTTGGATTGAGAATACAACTCATCATTGGTATTAAATACTGGATTAAATGTTTTAGAAGCTTTATCTTCACTATCTTTGATCAATTTTCTTGTAATCAAAATTTTTTTCATAGAATTTTTTATTAATTAAGATCGAAAATCTTGCCGGGATTCATAATGTTATTTTGATCTAAGCTTCTTTTAATTAATTTCATTACAGGAATATTATCTCCATGCTCCTTTAATAAATATTCTTTTTTATGAAGTCCTACGCCGTGTTCACCGGTTATTGTACCGTTTAATTCTAAGGTCTTTTTAATCAATAAATCATTAAATTCTCTTATTTTTTTGTAAGTTTCTTTTTTTTGGGGATCAAAAGGCAACAGTACATGAAAATTGCCATCCCCTAAATGACCTACCATTGGAGCTCTAAGTCCAAATTTCTTTGCTTGTTCCTCTGCATAATTTACACACTCTGTTATGTTTGAAATAGGTAAACATACATCTGTTGAATAAACTCTTCCATTATTTATCAGAGCTTTTACAGAATAATATACATCCCATCTTGCTCTCCAAAGTTTATTTCTTTCTTCTAAATCTTTAGCCCATTTAAAAGAGCTACCATTATTATCTTTGGAAATTTCCTCCACAATCCTGATATTTTCACTATTAGATAATTCTGTTCCATGGAATTCAAAAAATAGTGTGGGTGTTTCTTCGACATTACTTAATTTTGAATAATTTATACTTATTCCCATTTGATCTTTGTTAAGCATTTCAATTCTCGCAATTGGTACACCATATTGAATAACTTGTTGAGCAGTTTGAACCGCGCTTTTTAAAGATGGAAAATGACAAACAGCAGACATTATACTTTCTGGTATAGGTGAGAGCCTTAATTGAACCTCAGTTATTATCCCTAATGTTCCCTCAGAGCCTATAAATAAATTAGTTAGATTATAACCAGCTGAAGTTTTTTTTGTTCTTCCACCTGTATTAATAATATCACCAGTAGGCATAACAACTGTAAGACCTGTGATAACAGTCTTCATAGTACCGTATTTAACTGCCATTGTTCCTGAGGCTGATGTAGAAGCCATACCTCCAATAGCTGCGTTTGCACCCGGATCGATTGGGAAAAAAACACCATCTTCTCTTAAATATTCGTTAAGTTGTTCTTTAGTTACGCAAGCTTGAACTCTGCAATCAAAGTCTTCAGCATTAACACTTAAAATTTTATTCATCTTTTCTAAACAAATAGTTATTCCTTCTTCATTTCCCACAACATTGCCTTCTAATGATGTTCCTGTGCCAAATGGTACAACAGGAATTTTATTTTCATTACACAGTCTTAATATTTGAGAAACCTCTTCATTAGTTTCAGGAAACACTACTGCTTTTGATAAAATTGGATCATAAGTATCTTCACCTCTAGCATAATTTGTTCTGGTAGACACGGAAGTTGAAAATCTTGTATTAAAAATTCTTTTAAGTTCAGTTTGGACTTGATCATTCATACAAAAGAATATTAATAAAGATTGAGAGAAAAATACAGCTTATTTAGTTAGCATTTTCTTTATGTTTTCTAAAGCTTGTGAAATATTATCTCTTGATGCAGCAAAACTAAATCTCACATAATTTTGGCAAGTTTCACCAAAAGCTGATCCAGGCACTATTGCCACTCCTGCTTCATGCATAGCTTTTCTCGCAAACTCTGCTCCATTCATCCCTGTGCCGATTACTTTAGGAAACGCATAAAAAGCTCCACCAGGTAAACTACATTCAACACCTGGTAAATCATTTAAACCTTTGTAAATTAAGTCTCTTCTTTGAGTGAATTTTTCCATCATGGCATCAATTGAATCATCAGGACCATCTAATGCAGCTATACCTGCGAACTGGGCTGCAGCATTAACACACGAGACACTATTAATTAACAACTTATTAACATGTTCAACTAAATGTTGTGGCCAGAAACTCCAACCAAGTCTCCATCCAGTCATTGAATAAGCTTTGCTCCATCCCTCTAACACTATTAATCTTTCTCTTAATTCTGGATAGTTAAAAAATGTCGGCATTTCTTTTCCATCAAAAATTTGTCTGCTATAAATTTCGTCACTAAGTATTGTTACATGAGGGTGTTTCTTTAGACCATCAGCTAAAACATCAATATCTTTTTTCTCTACAAAGCTTCCCGTAGGGTTGTTAGGATTTATTAAAATTAACAAACGCGTTTTATCTGTAATTAAAGATAATATTTTATCCGGATCGAATTTTAAATCTTTATCTTCTGTAAGGTCATATGGAACTGAAGTTGAACCTGTGTAATTTATCATAGACTCGTAAATTGGGAATGCAGGTGTTGGATGTATAATTTCTGCTCCCGGTTCACCAAAACATTGGATAGCATAACTCATTGTAGGCTTTCCGCCTGGCATTATTATTATTCTTTCAAAATCAATATCTACGTTATAACGTTTTTTTATCCATCTAGTTACTGATTGACGACACTCTGGGATACCGTTTGACATTACATATCCATGATGTCCGTCATCAAGTGCTTTTTTAGCAGCCTCAACAACATGTTTTGGAGTTTTAAAATCTGGTTGCCCTAACCCTAAATGGATCATAGATTTTCCTTGAGCTTCCAGTTTTTTTGCCTCCGCAAGAACGGTAAATGCTGACTCTGTACCTAATCTTTCAAGACTTTTAGCTAATTTCATAATTTATCCTCTATTTTCTATAGATTAATTTTGAACTATTCAACTCTTTTAAATTTTTACAGCCCATTAAAACCATATTTCTATTTAACTCATCGTGCATGTTTTGAAGCAAATGTTCAACACCTTGTTGCCCACCTGCGGCCAAAGAGAACAAAAACATTTTTCCAAAACTACAGGCTTTTGCACCTGCCGCTATAGCCTTTAAAACATGCGTTCCTCTTCTAACCCCTCCATCCAAAATTATTTCTAATTTATCACCTACAGCATCCGAAATCGCCTTTACTTGATCAAAGGGCGATCGTGATCCATCCAGCTGTCTACCTCCATGATTTGAAATCATTATAGCGGTGCAACCAATATCAACGGCTCGTTTTGCATCTTCAATTGACATAACTCCTTTTAGTGCAAAAGGTCCATTCCACCTCTTTGCACAATATTCTGCATCTCTCCACCCCATTGCAGGATCATATTGTTCATTGATATATTCGATGACAGACTTTGAGATATTTGTTCCTTTGTCTGTTTTTTTTTTAACATTTGATAATTCAAATTTTTTACCAGCTAAATAATTAAATACCCATCTCGGTCTCATTGCAAAACTTAATAAGCTTTGTAAGGTTAATCTAGGTGGTGTTGTAAAACCTGTCCTGTGATCTTTTTCTCTATTACCTGCTACTAGAGTATCAACTGTTAAACACATTGCATCAAAACCAGATCTTCTAGACCTATCAATCAAATCATCCGAAATAGATCTATCTTTATGAACATAAAGTTGAAATAATTTTGGACCACTAGAAATATTAGATATTTCCTCTATAGAATTATTTCCCATAGAGGACATGCTGTAAAAAGTTCCATATTTTTCGGCAGCTCTAGCTGAAGCTTTATCTCCTTCGGGATGGTAAAGTCTTTGCATGGCTGCTGGTGAAAGAAATATTGGAATATCTATTTTTCTTCCAAACAAAGTTGTTGATAAGTCTGGTTTACCAACACTTGCTAAAATGTTTGGGACCAAGTCACACTCGTTAAATGAGTCTGTATTTCTTCTTAAAGTTGACTCATCATCAGAGCCACCGTCTATGTAATGAAAGATTGGTGAAGGTAATTTTTTTTTAGCTAATTTCCTAAAATCATCAAAGTTATGACAATTTTTTAAACTCACACTATTTTCTAAATCTTAAATTACTTCTATTTAAGTCACTTATCTTTGTACAGCCCATGAGTTTCATATCTCTTTGTAGTTCTGCTTTATACTGACCTAAAGCTCTCTCAACCCCGGCTTGACCTGCTGCAGCTAATGCATAAAGATACAATCTTCCACCAGAACATGCTTTAGCGCCTAATGATAACGCTTTTAGCATATGAGTACCTCTATGAATTCCACCTTCACATATTACATCAAGCTTATCACCAACTGCATCAACAATTTCAGCAAGTTGATCAAAAGGAGACCTTGATCCGTCAAGTTGTCTTCCTCCATGATTTGATACCATTATACCTGTGCAACCAATGTCAACTGCTCTTTTAGCATCTTCAACACTCATTACCCCTTTTAGAGCAAAGTGACCTCCCCATTGAGAACAAAGTTTCTCAGCATCTTTCCAATTCATAGATTGATCCAGCATAGTGGAAAAATAATTTCCAATAGAGGAGTTAGTGCTAGTCCCTTCTTTTACAAAATCTTGAAGATGAGGTAATTCAAATTTACCTTTTGTTAAATAGTTTATTCCCCACATTGGTTTAGTAGCAAAACTAAATAGGCTTGATAATGTTAACTTTGGTGGAGATGTGAAGCCTGTTCTTAAATCTCTTTCACGATTTCCTCCAGTGATTGTATCTACTGTTAAAGCCATTACATCAAATTTTGCTGCTTTCGCACGCTCTAAACAAGAGTCATTTAAGCCTCTATCTTTATGAAAATAAAATTGAAACATTTTAGGAGTATCAATCATTGAAGAAATTTCCTCTACGCTCACTGTAGCTAAAGCAGAAACTCCAAACATTGTATTGAATTTTTTAGCTGCTTTTCCTACCGCTCTTTCGCCATCATAATGAAAAAGTCTTTGTAAAGCTGTTGGAGAAAGGTAAAAAGGTAAATCTAGTTTTTTACCAAATATTGTAGTTGATAAATCTACATTTTCAACTCCCCTCAAAACATTGGGAACTAAATCTACATCGTCAAATGCACTTGTGTTTCTTGCATAAGTAACTTCATCGTCAGCTGCCCCATCAATATAATGAAATATTGGTGAGGGTAATTTTTTTTGTGCCAATTTTCTAAAATCTCTAAAGTTATGACAATCTTTTAAATTCATTGAATATTCCTAGAACTTTTTAAGAAAATTAAACATATAACTATTTGCCCCAGGATTCTTATCCCCTAAGCTTGCGTTAGATAAATGATTATAAGATACGGCAAAGTTAGTTGTATCGGACGTTTTATAAGACAATTGTACCTCTGTCTTAAATTCCAAAACATGACCCAAATCTTTTCCATCACCTTCATGATAAAGTCCTGGTGCAAAACTTGGGGTAAAATAAAAAGAACCCATATCCACATTCCATTCAACACCTGTGTAAAGATACGCAGCTGAGTTTTCAGTTACAAATCCACCCGTAATTGGGGAGACATTTCCTAAAAATGTGTCTCGATTTAAATCTTCATCTTGATGTTGAAAACCTAATAGTGTTGCTTTTTGTTTATCATCGCTAAAATCAAAATTTCCAACGAATAGATTTATTTGATGGTTTTCATTTTGTACTGTTGTATCTCCATATAATTTTGAGGGAAAAATCAAAATTAATACAATTAAAAAAAATTGTTTTAGGTTCATAGTTTTGTTCAAGATTATTTTCTAATATATAATTTTTTAATGATTATGGCACCGCCCGCAAGGAATATCAAGAGAGGCAATAACCATAAAAAATAAGTATTTTTATTCAAAACTGGGTCGTACAATATCCATTCCCCATATTTTTTTTTCAAAAAACTATAAATTTGCTCCTCTGTCATCCCATCGCTTATTTTATTACTAATTACCAATTTTAAACTTAATGCAAATTCTGAGTCAGAGTCATAAACTGATTGGCCTTGACAAATAAGACATCTTAAATTTTTAGCAATTTTATTTTCAGTTTGAATTTCATCTGCTTTTATTAAATTAAAATTAAAGATTAAAATTATAATAAGAAATATATGTAACAATCTCATTTTATTATTTTCTCAATCTCTATCACGTTTCTATTATTTATTGGGCCAATATATCTTTTTATGATTTTATTTTTATATATTAAAAAACTTTCAGGCACACCATAGGCGCCCCAATTAATAGAGGATGTGCCATCTTTATCGACAAAAATTTTATCATACGGGTTACCTAACTCTCCTAAAAAATTTTGTGCATTTTTATTGTTATCTTTGTAATTAAGACCTATCAATTCTATTTCTTCCCTTTTTTTTAGTTTCATTAAAAACTTATGTTCATCTCTACAAGGAATACACCACGAGGCCCATATATTTACCAAGTAAAATTTATTTTTGTTAAAAATATTTTCTGAGATAATATCTAAATTAGTATCAAAAGATTTGAAGACTAGTGATGGAACTTTTTTTTCTAAATCTACATTTGGTGTATATATATTTGAATTTTTTAAACCTTTAAAAAAAATTATAAAAGTCGCAGTAAAAACTATAATTATTATTGTTGGTATAATCTTAAATCTCATATCTTTTTTTAAATATACTCATTAGTCCACCAAAACTTAGAAGTAGCACTGACATCCATATCCAAATCATTAATGGCTTAACTTGGTATCTGATATTAAAATATTCTTGGTTCTGTACATAATTCATTGTAATAAATTTATCTGTAAAAAAGTTTGTTTTAATGTCTGCCTCACTAGTTACAATATTTGGTTGATTGTATATTCTAAGCTCTGGCCTCAGAGCATCTATTGAACCATCTTCATGCTCCACTTTAAACTTTCCAATTATCGATTTAAAATTTTTACCGTTTTCTTGATCTATATTAGCAAAGTTTATTGAAAATTTATCAGACTTGAAAGTTTCACCAATTTTTAAATTAGTAATAACTTCAGTAGAAAAGATATTATTTAATAAAATACTAAGTATTAATAAACTGAATCCAAAATGGGCGATGTTTTGAGGTAAATTTTTTAATTTTTTTATGAAAAATTCTCTTAAAGTTACAAAAAATAGAAAAAAAGCACTTGATACCAAAATAGTGTTAATCAAAAAACTTATGTCAAATTCCTTGATAATTAATGCTGATATCAAAAAAGAGATTATTAATAATATAAGCATATTAAGTTTATCTTGAAAATCTGACTTTATCCATTTTAGTTTTGGCCCTATAGCCATTGCGAATAGAAATGGAATTAAGAAGGGTAATATGAGTTTATTATAAAAAGGTGGCCCCACAGATATTTTATTTGAGGTCAAAACCTCTAAAAAAATAGGATAAATAGTCCCAATTAAAACAACTGAAAGAAAGTACATCATAAACCAATTGTTAACTAAAATTGATGTTTCTTTACTTAACCAAAAAAAATTATTTTCTGTTTTCTCTTTATTTGTATGAAAAAATAAAAAAATAAATATGGATAAAAGAATTAATGAAAATAAAAAAATTAAAATAAACAGACCCCTCTCTGGATCGTTGGCAAATGTATGGACTGAATTAAGGATACCTGATCTTACTAAAAAAGTGCCACTCATGCTTAAAGCAAAAGTTGCTATAGAAAGAACCATTGCCCATGATGTGAGTATTCCTTTTTTTTCTAAAACTAAAATACAATGTAGAAGAGTGGTTAGTGCAAACCAAGGCATTAAAGATACATTTTCAACAGGATCCCAAAACCAAAATCCTCCCCAGCCCAATTCATAATAAGCCCAAACTGATCCTAATAAAATTCCCAACGTAAGAAAAATCCAAGATATTAAAACCCACTGTTTAATATGTTTTGCCCATTCTTTAGTTACATAAGTTGAAACCATCGCAGCAAGAGCCGATGAGAAAATTATAGAGGAACCAACATACCCTAAATATAAAATTGGCGGATGTACAGCTAAAGCTGGATCTTGTAAGATTGGATTTAAACCCAGACCCTCCTCTGGCACAGGAAAGATAAAATTAAAAGGGCTGGAAGTTTTAATTAGAAATATAAAAAATCCAATAATTATTATTTGTTGAAATAATAAAGTGAAAATTCTGTATTTTTTTGGTTGTTTATCTGACTTTAATAAAAATATGAATACAAATAAAGTTAGTACTAATAGCCATAACAATAAGCTTCCTTCATGATTTCCCCAAGTTCCTGAAATTTTATAAAACAATGGTTTGGCTGTATGAGAATTATTAAAGACAGTTTCATTGCTAAAATCTGAATTTACGAAAGATATAATTAATCCAAAGAAACTGATAACAACAAAAACAAATTGAAGGAATGTAAAAGATATTATTTTTTTGTTTAAATTTTCAACATTTTTTAAATCATTTATTGAAAAAAATATAATAATAAATGAAAAAAAAAGTCCAAAACCTAGAGAATATGATCCTATCAAGCTAGCCAAGTTTACTTCTCCTCTATTGCAGCCTTTACTTCTGGGGGCATATAATTTTCATCATGTTTAGCTAGAATTTTTGTAGCTAAAAAAAAATTTTTATCTTTTAAATATCCCTCTGCAACAACTCCTTTTTCTTCAGAAAAAAGATTTGGCACAACACCAGAGTAAACTACATTAATTTCATTTTTGAAATCTGTAACAAT
>CABXSO010000015.1 GCA_902514945.1 uncultured Pelagibacteraceae bacterium
ACTTTTGACATCAAAATTTCACTATCAATTAATGCAGATTCAATATTTTCATTTTTTAAATCCATAAAAGCTTTTTTAATTGCAGTTTCTATATTCATTTAATTCAAAATTTTTAAGCTCTCCTCTTGAGACTTCAAGATAAGAGCTTCAATCATTTCATCAAAAATTTCCCCCTCAAGAAATTCTTCTAATTTATGTAATGTTAAATTTATTCTGTGGTCAGTAACTCTTCCTTGTGGAAAGTTATAGGTTCTAATTCTTTCTGATCGATCGCCTGTGCCAATTTTACTTTTTCTATCTTGAGATCTTTCTTTTTCAATTCTTGATCTTTCTAACTCATATAATCTCGCTCTTAATATTTTCATTCCTTTGCTTTTATTTTTGTGTTGAGATTTCTCATCTTGTTGAGATACAGATATCCCAGTTGGAATATGTGTAATTCTCACAGCACTATCTGTCGTGTTTACAGATTGACCTCCTGGTCCACCAGCTCTAAATACATCAATCCTTAAATCAGTCTCATTTATTTTTAAATCTAATTCCTCTACTTCTGGTAAAACTGCAACAGTTGCTGCAGATGTGTGTACTCTGCCTTGGGTTTCTGTGTCTGGTACTCTTTGAACTCTATGAACACCACTTTCATATTTTAGTGTAGAATAAATATTGCTTCCTTTAATTGAAGCGATTACTTCTTTTAATCCTCCTGCCTCACTTTTTGATATCGAAATTAGTTCTAAAACCCAATTTTTTTTATTACTAATTTTTTCATACATTTTGAAGAGATCTGATGCAAATAAACTTGCCTCCAATCCCCCTGTGCCTGCTCTAATTTCAATTATAGCATTTTTTTTATCTGCTTCATCTTTCGGCAATAGAAACAATCTGAGTTTTTTTTCATTATTCTGATTCTCTATTTTTAACTCATCCAACTCTTTTTCTGCCATTTTAATTAATTCTGAATCTAAGTTTTTGTCATTTGAAATCTTCTCTAATTCTAATCTGTCTTTTTCATAAGAAATGTATTTTTTTGCGTCTTGAATAATTTCATTTAAATCAGCATATTCTTTTGATTTCTCTGCAAAAATTTTTTTATCTATTTTTCCTTCTGATAAATCTTTTTCTAATAATAGGTGTTTTTTAATTAAATCCTCTATGGTCTTAAGCGGTATCATCTTAATTTTTTTCTAATTCAGATGCCTTTTTTTCAACTTCATCAACAATCTTTTTAATCATGTTGCTAGTTAAAACTTTTTCAGACTGCACTCCTGACAAATATAGCATATTGTTACCTTTTTGACCCCCCGTTATCCCGATATCTGTCAAAGCTGCCTCTCCAGGACCATTAACTACACATCCTATTATTGATAGAGTAATAGGTGTTTTAATATGTGAAAGCTTATTTTCTAGAACTTTGACTGTTTCAATTACCTGGAACCCTTGCCTTGCACAAGAGGGACATGAAATTATTTTAACCCCTCTTTCTCTTAAGTTAAGAGATTTTAATATTTCATTACCAATTTTAACCTCTTTGACTGGATTATCTGACAAGGAAATTCTTATTGTGTCACCAATGCCATCTAAAAGCAATGTTCCTAAACCTATTGAGGATTTAATGCTTCCTGGAATAAAACCTCCTGCCTCAGTAATTCCCAAATGTAATGGATAATCAGTGGCTTTTGATAATTGACGGTAAGCTGCTATGGATAAAAATACATCTGAGGATTTTACACTAATTTTTAAGTTGTAAAAATCCTCATCTTCAAGAATTTTTATATTTCTCAAAGCACTTTCGACTAAAGCCTCTGGACATGGTTCCTTATATTTTTCTAAAATATCTTTCTCTAAAGATCCAGCATTAACTCCAATTCTAATAGAACATTCATTATCTCTTGCAGCTTTAACAACTTCTTTTATTCTTTTAACATTTCCAATGTTACCAGGGTTTATTCTTAAACAACTTGCTCCACTCTCTGCAGCCTCAATGGCTCTTTTATAATGAAAATGAATATCCGCCACAACGGGCACATCAATGTGTTTTATAATTTCTTTCAAAGATTTAGATGATAATTCGTCAGGACAAGAAACTCTTACTATATCTGCTCCTTCATTATGGATTTCATTTATTTGTTTTATTGTGCCCTTAATATCTGTGGTTAAAGTATTGGTCATCGATTGTACAGATATAGGATTGTCTCCGCCTACTTTAACTTTCCCTACTTTAATTTCT
This sequence comes from uncultured Pelagibacteraceae bacterium, assembly GCA_902514945.1. Classification (GTDB taxonomy): domain Bacteria; phylum Pseudomonadota; class Alphaproteobacteria; order Pelagibacterales; family Pelagibacteraceae; genus Pelagibacter. Next base: position 2,228 of record CABXSO010000015.1, read on the forward strand.
CTTGTTTTTCTTCTTTTAATGTCTCTAAATGGTCTTAAGCTCATTTTTTGTGATGTAATTTAAACTCTTTATGTAAAGCAACTATTGCCTTTAGTGTATTTTTTTTGTCTATTAAAACTGAAATTTTAATTTCAGATGTTGATATTACTTTAATATTAATCTTTTTATTTGCAAGTGCTTGAAACATTCTAAAAGTAACACCAGGGGTTGTTATCATTCCAACTCCAATTATTGAAATTTTTGACACACCTTTTTCAAAGAATAACTTTCTATAATTAATGCTCCTGTTATCTTGAATAATTTTTTTTGTTTTGCTCAAATCGTCTGTTTTAATTGTAAAAGTTAAGTCTGTTTCCTTCCCATTAGCAGAAATATTTTGAACAACCATATCTACATTTATTAAATTTTTTGATAGAGGTTTAAATATTGATGCAGCAACCCCAGGTTTATCCTTCACACCAATAAGGGAAACTTTAGAGTCATTTTGTGTAGAAGAAATACCTGTTACAATTTTATTATTTATAATTTTAGACCTTTTGGTTATTAATGTTCCAGGTTTTTGTGTGAATGACGATCTTACCTCAATATCAATTCTATTAAGTCTTGCATCTTGAATTGAAACTGGCTGCATAACCTTGGCACCAAGAGAAGCCATTTCTAACATTTCCTCATAAGAAATTATTTTTATTTTTTTCGCTTTTTTTAGTTTATTTGGATCCGTAGTATAAACTCCCTCAACATCTGTGTAAATTATACATTTTTCAGCTTTGAAAAATTTTGCAAACATTATTGCGCTTGCATCTGACCCTCCTCTTCCAATTGTTGTAATTCTATTTTCATTATTTACACCTTGGAATCCTGCAACAATGGGTATGCCTCCTTTTTTTAAATAATTTATTATTTTATTTTTATTAATTTGATTTATTCTTGAATTCATATGAGTGCCAACGGTAAAAATTGGGACTTGCCAAGATAACCACGACCTAGCTTTATAGCCGTTATGATTCAAGCTTCCTGCAATTAAAGAACAAGCTATTTGTTCTCCAGAGGATACTAAAACATCATACTCTGATTTTGAAAATTTATTACTAATCTTGGTAGATTTTTTTATCAACTCATTTGTCACACCACTCATCGCTGATGAAACAACAATAACTTTATTATTATTTTTCATATGATTTGAGATAATTTTAGCAACTTTTTTAATTTTATTAATTGTACCTACCGAAGTGCCACCAAATTTTAAAACTACAATTTTCATGATAAGTTATTATTTTAATTAAAAAATATTGAATAAATACATGTCGAATATAAAGTCAACTTACTAATGAAAAATAACACAATTAATAAAGAAGAAATAGAAAAATTTTCTAAAATTGCCGAAGAATGGTGGAATCCGGAAGGAAAATTTAAACCTTTACATAAATTTAACCCTATCAGAATTTCATATTTAAAAGAAAATATTATCGAAACCTTTAAATTAGGTAATAAAAAATCCCCACTTAAAAATGTTAAGATACTCGATGTAGGTTGCGGCGGTGGTTTATTATCAGAACCTATGAGTAGATTAGGTGCGTCAGTTACCGGGATCGATGCATCTGAGAAGAATATTAGAATTGCAAAGCTACATTCCAAAAAAAACAATCTTAAAATAAATTACTTTTGTTCATCACCAGAAAAATTCAATGCTAAAGATAAGTTTGATGTGATTTTAAATATGGAAATTGTAGAACATGTTGAGGACGTAAATTTTTTTTTAAAATCTTGCACAAATCTCTTAAAGAAAAATGGAATAATGTTTGTTGCTACCTTAAATAAAACACTAAAGTCTTATGTTTTTGCAATAGTGGGAGCTGAATATATTTTACGATGGCTACCTATAGGAACACATGAATGGGAAAAATTTATAAAACCTAATGATTTGACATCAATACTAAAAAAAAATAATTTAAAGTTAGATAAAATTGATGGCATGATCTTTAATATGTTGACTAATAAATGGAAAGTTGGCAACGATAAGTCTGTCAACTACATTGCTAAATTTATCAAAAATTAATTATATTCATTTTCAACCCATGGTATTAGCTGGGTATCAATCCCCTCCTCTTTAAGATCTTTTAAATCTTTTTTTGATGCTTTTCCATAGATTCCTTTGTTTCTTTTTTTATTGTTGTAATGAATTGATCTTGCTTCATATGCAAAATTTTCTCCTACATATTCAAAATTAGTTTTAATAAATTTTTGATATTCATTAATTGTTTTTTTAATTTTTTGATATTTATAAAATTTCTTTTTTTCATCTTTAAACGATGAAGATTTGTTAATTAATTTTGGTGCCATTAAATTTTTATCAACTCTTAATGATCCACACATATGACAATTAATTAACTTTTTATTTTTAAGCTTGTCATACTCCTTTGAAGATGCAAACCAACTATCAAATGTTAATTTACATTTTTTACACGATAGATTATATTTTATCATTCTTATAATTTAATAATAAATATTAAAATTTCAATGCCATTAACTTCTATAGTCAGTATTAATTTCTATATATTCTTTAGTTAAATCCATCGTGTAAACAGTAAATTTTTTTTTGCCATTACCAATATCAACACTAATATTAATATCTGAATTTTTCATATATTTTACAGCATCATTTTCGTTGTACTGGTTATAAATCTTTCCTTTATTTACAATTGTCAATTCACCAAATTTTAGTGATAATTTATTTAAATTTAAATCTATGCCAGATTTACCTATTGCCATAATCACTCTGCCCCAATTTGGATCTTCTCCAGCGATGGCTGTTTTTACTAAAGCAGAGTTAGCAATTGAAAAACCTATCTTTTTAGCATCTTGTTCTGTTCTAGAATTAAAAACATTAATTGTTACAAATTTTGTAGCTCCTTCTCCGTCTGCAACTACCCTTTTAGCTAAATTTAATAAAACATTATTCAAAGACTCATCAAAAGATTTTAGCTTTTTATCATTAATCGTTTTGATTAAAGAATTTTTTGCTTTACCTGTAGAAAAAATCGAAATCATATCATTGGTACTTGTGTCCCCATCACATGAAATAGCATTAAATGTATTCTCAATATTTTTTTTTAGTAACTTTTTTAATACTTCATTTGAAATATCTGCATCAGTAAATATATAACCTAATGTCGTAGCCATATTAGGCTGTATCATGCCAGAACCCTTTGCTATTCCATAAATTTTTATATTTGTATTTCCAATTTTACATTCTTCCATGGCTATTTTTGGCTGTGTGTCTGTAGTCATTATTGCTAGAGCTGCTTTCATCCATATATATTTATTTTGAGTATATTTGATGCTTTTAATGAGATCAGGGATCTTTAATTTTATTTTTTCTTCAGGAAATTTTTCGCCAATTGTTCCTGTGCATCCAAAAATAATATTTTTTGATTTGATTATTTTAGGATTATCCTCATCCTCTTTTTGTTTTTCTGTAAGTAACCTAGAGATTATTTCGGCTATACGCTGCATTGATCTATACCCTGACTCACCGGTAAAAGAATTAGCATTTCTAGCATTTATAATTAGAGAGAAAATTTTTTGGGTTCTTTGATTTAAATTCCATTTTATATTTTCAGATAATATTTTAGAACGTGTATACACAGATGCAAAATTTGCTCCATCTCGAAAATAGAACATTGCTAAATCATCTCTTTTAGAGTCGTACAAGTCAGCACTAACCGAGGAAACTGATAAGCCATCAAGGTGATCAAGATCCTGAAATTGCCCCATTCTTCGATTTTGAGATTTTGAAGCTATAAAATTTATTAAATTAATTCCCATGATATTTAAAATTTACATTTAATGTTTATATTAAAAGTTGTATTTAAAATGTATATCAGAAACAAATGCTAAATCCTCTAAACTTTATTTCTAAATTTATTAAATCTGGCAACCAAAAAGAGCTAGATAGAATTAATAAGATTGTTAAAAAAGTGAACCTTTTGGAAGAAAATACCAAAAAACTTAAAGATGAAGAGTTTATAAACAAAACAATTGGATTAAAGGATAAAGTTAAAAAGGGAAAATCTCTCGATGAAGTTTTGCCTGAGGCGTTTGCTCTTGTAAGAGAAGCATCGGCGAGAACAAGAAGTGAAAGGCACTATGATGTCCAAATTATTGGAGGTGTTGTTTTACATGAGAATAAAATTACTGAGATGAGAACAGGAGAAGGTAAAACACTCACAATTGCTCTAGCGGCATATTTAAATGCATTAGAAGAAAAAGGTGTTCATATTGTAACAGTCAATGATTACTTGGCCAAAAGAGACTCAATTGAAATGGGAAAAATTTACAGCTTTTTAGGTTTAACTTCAGGTTTTATAAATAATAACCAAGACGATACTGAACGGAAAAAAAATTATAATTGTGATATTACATATGGAACTAATAGTGAATTAGGATTTGATTATCTTAGAGATAATATGAAGTACTCTCAAGAAGAGATGGTTCAAAGAGGTCACAGCTATGCAATTGTTGATGAGATAGACTCATGCTTAATTGATGAGGCTAGAACTCCATTGATTATTTCAGGCGCAGCAGAGGATAAAACTGATCAATATCTTGCTGTGGACAAAATTATTAAATTGTTAAATGAAAAAGATTTTGAAGTTGACGAAAAAGACAAAAATATTCTTTTAACTAATGAGGGTGTAAACCATATTGAAAATCTATTTTCCAAGGCAGGAATACTTAAGAATAATAATTTCTACGATCCTGAAAATTTAGAATTAGTACATTTTGTGAATCAAGCTTTAAGAGCAAATCATTTATTTAAAAAAGATAAAGATTATTTAATTAAAGATAATAGTATAAAAATTGTTGATGACCTCACTGGTAGGATCTTAGAGGGAAGAAGGTTTGGTGATGGTCTTCATCAAGCAATAGAAGCTAAAGAAAAAATAGAAATACAAGCTGAAAATCAAACATTAGCATCAATTACTTATCAAAATTATTTTAAACTTTATAATAAACTATCTGGATGTACAGGGACTGCTGCTACTGAAGCAGAAGAGTTTTTTGAAATTTATAATTTAAATGTAGTAGTAGTTCCAACAAATAAAGATATGATCCGAAAAGATCATAATGACCAAATTTTTAGAACAGAAGATGAAAAAAATTCTGCGATAATTAAAAAAATTAAAGAATGTTACGAAACAGGACAGCCTCTTCTGGTTTTTACTTCGAGTGTTGGCAAGTCAGAAACATATTCAAATTTACTTAATATAGAAAAAATTAAACATATTGTTTTAAATGCTAAAAATCATGAAAATGAAGCAGAAATTATTGCAAACGCAGGAAAAGCCAAATCTGTAATAATTACAACAAGTATTTCTGGAAGAGGTGTTGACATTCAATTAGGAGGGAGGAAAGGATCCGCAAATGAGGATCTTTTAAAAAAAGATAAAGAACATATAAAATCTTTAGGTGGTTTATTTGTAATAGGAACCGAAAGAATGGAGTCTAGAAGAGTTGATAACCAAGCTAGAGGGAGATCTGGTAGACAAGGTGATGAGGGCAGTTCAATTTTTTATGTAAGTTTAGAGGATGATCTAATGAGAATTTTTGGGTCAGATTCTATGAACAATATTCTTCAAAAGCTTGGTCTTAAAGATGGTGAAAGTATTGATCATCCATGGATTAACAAAGCACTTGAAAGAGCACAGCAAAAAGTTGAGGCTAGAAACTTTGATATTAGGAAAACACTAATAAAATTTGATAATGTTTTAAATGATCAGAGACAAGTGATATTTTCTCAAAGAAAAGATGCAATGGATAGTAATAGTATTTTTGATTATTCAGACCAGTTTTTAAATGAAATAATAGACGAGTTAATAAGTTTAAAAGTAAAAAAGTTAGCAAATCCTAAAAATAATGAGTTTAACAACAAACTTAAGACTATTTTTGGTAAAAGTTTAGATGAAATTGAATATGAAAAAATTATATCGATTAATGAAAAAGAATTAAAAATTAAAATTTTTGAGAAATTTAAGTATATGAGAGATCAAAGAACACAAGTTCTTTCAATAAGTCAATCAAAAGAAATAGAGAAAAGAATTCTATTACAATCTATTGATTTTAATTGGAGATCTCACATTCAATACTTAGAACAATTAAGACAAGTTATAGGCTTAAGATCTTATGGACAAAGGGACCCTTTAATTGAATATAAAAAAGAAGCATTTAATTTATTTTCAAATTTATTAGAAAAATTAAAATTGGACCACATTAAAATTTTAATGAATTTAAAAGTTTTTAGTGAACCAACAGAAAAAATTAACAAGAGTTTAGATAAAGAGAAATTCAAAGCTATAGGAAAAAAAATGAGTAGAAATGAGCCTTGTCATTGTGGTTCAGGTAAAAAATTTAAAAAATGCTGTGGGGCTTTATAGGGTAAATATCAAAAGTAATGCTAGTATAAATATTGCAACAGTTGATATTAAAATATTTTTTTTGGAAACAAATACTTCTTGAAATTTATTTGCTGGTAACTGGGTAGCACTTAAGCTTTCAGGATTACTAATAAAACCTTTTCCTCTTCCAATTTTTAAAAATTTATTTTTTCTGTGATTAAATATTTCTTCACCAGTCATTTCTTTAAAAAAAGATAAATTTTTAGAAATAGAATTTTCGAGGCTAGCTAAAATAGCATCTTTATCTCTATGAGCTCCACCTAGAGGTTCAGAAATTATTTCATCAATAATATTTAATTCTAATAAATCTTTTGCAGACAGCTTCATAGCACTGGCTGCATCAAGCATTTTTTTTGGATTCCTCCATAATATTGTTGCACATCCCTCTGGAGAAATTACTGAGTAAATTGAATTTTCAAGCATCAAAACTTTATTTGATGAAGCTAAAGCAATAGCACCTCCTGATCCACCCTCTCCAATTACTATGGCTATAGTTGGAACCTCTAATTTCATGCAACATTCAATCGACTTTGCGATTGCCTCGGCTTGTCCTCGTTCCTCAGCTCCTACTCCTGGATAGGCGCCTGGTGTATCTACAAACGTTATAATTGGAATATTAAATTTATCCGCAAGTTTCATAAGTCTAATAGTTTTCCTATATCCTTCGGGTCTCATCATGCCAAAATTTCTTTCTATTCTAGTCTCTAAATTTTCTCCTTTTTCTTGACCGATAACTAAAACTGACTGACCCTTAAACTTGGCAAAACCAGTTATAACTGATTTATCTTCTCCATAATGTCTGTCTCCCTCTAATAAAATAAAATCCTCAAATAAATTATCTATAAAGAACTTAGACTTGGGTCTGTCTTCATGTCTAGCTACCAATGTAATTTCCCAAGGATCTAGATTAGAGTATATTTTTTGAAGCTTTTCATCTAGCGCTTCTTGAGTTTTAGTTATTTTTTTTGTATCGACCTCTGATAATCCTTCTTGATTATAAGGATCTTTTAATTTCTCCAATTCAATCTCCAAGTCCTTGATTTCGTTCTCAAAGTTTAGATAATTTTTCATATGACACTTATACTTGATGCTTAAAATATAAAAAAGGCAATAAAATGATATTTATCATTAGGTAATTCTTATTAATTGACTTAATTTTTTTTAGAGGATAAAAATTTAATATCGGGAGAGACTAAATTATTAGCGCCGAAGGAGCAACCACCCCGGAAACTCTCAGGCAAATGGACCGATGAAAGCATAACACTCTGGAAAGAGATTTATTTCCGCCGAAGGAGCAAAAACTCTCAGGCAAAAATACAGATGGGGTATAATTAAGTGCTATGCAAGAAGAATATATAAAAATAAATAACCTCAAAGTATCAAAAGAGTTATCTGAATTTGTAAATAATGAGTTGTTAAAAAGTACAAAAATTTCAGCTGAAAATTTTTGGCTTGGTTTTGAAAAAAGTCTTGACGAACTTGCGCCTAAAAATAAAGAATTATTAGAGATTAGAAAAAATCTACAAAATAAAATCAATGAATGGCATGTTAAAAATAAAGATATAGAAATTAACTTAGATGAATACAAAAAATTCTTGACAGAAATTGGTTATTTAAAAAAAGAAGGCCCAGACTTTAAAATTGAAACTAGAGATGTTGATGAAGAAATCACAGGCATAGCCGGTCCACAATTAGTGGTACCAATTATGAATGCTCGTTATGCTCTTAATGCAGCTAATGCAAGATGGATGAGTTTATATGACAGTCTTTATGGAACTGATGTTATTGAGCAATCCGAAGACAGCGTATCAGGAAGATATGATCCCCTTAGAGGTGAAATGGTTATTAAGTATGCCAGAAATTTCTTGGATGACAATTTTCCTTTGGACGGATTAAGTTGGCAAAAAATAACTGGCTTTGCGGTCAAAGAAGGTAAATTAAAAGCTTTAAAAGGTGCTGATATTTTTGATTTAGTTGATGAAAAAAAATTTATTGGTCACAGAGGTGAAAGTGATAATCCAATTGCAATCATCTTAAAGAATAATAATTTGCATATTGAAATTTTAAAAGACTCCAGAGCTTTTGCTGCTCAACAAGATCATGCAGGTATAAGTGATATAATTTTAGAATCTGCAGTATCAACAATTTGTGATAACGAGGATAGCGTTGCAGCAGTTGACGCTCAAGATAAAGTTGTTTGTTATCGAAATTGGCTAGGTCTAATGAAGGGTGATTTAAAATCAGAATTTGAAAAAGAGGGAAAATTATTTGAGAGAAAGCTTAATCCAAATCGAAGTTATATTTCAAAAGATGGAAAAGGATTAAAGCTGCATGGCAGAAGTCTTTTACTTATAAGAAATGTAGGGCATTTAATGACAAATCCCTCGATACTTTTAAGTGATGGAAGTGAGGTTCCAGAAGGGATTATGGATGCATTTATAACTACCGCTGCAGCACTCCATGATTTAAAAAAGAAGAATAATTCAAGAACTGGATCTGTTTATATTGTCAAACCAAAAATGCATGGACCAGACGAAACTGCTTTTACTGACTTAATTTTTACAAAAGTCGAAGAAGTTCTGGGTTTAAAAAAGAATACTTGTAAAATTGGAATTATGGATGAGGAAAGACGAACATCTGCTAATTTAAAAGAATGTATAAGATCTCTAAAACAAAGAGTTTTTTTTATAAATACAGGTTTCTTAGATAGAACTGGAGATGAAATGCACACTTCTATGGAAGCTGGGCCAATGATTAAAAAAGGAGATATGAAATCATCTAAGTGGATAACGGCATATGAAAATAATAATGTTGATATAGGTTTGCAGTGTGGATTTTCTGGTAAAGCTCAAATAGGTAAAGGAATGTGGGCAATGCCTGATAAGATGAATGATATGATGGAACAAAAGACTGGTCATTTGGAGGCGGGAGCAAATTGTGCTTGGGTACCTTCGCCAACTGCAGCTGCTTTACATTCATTACATTATCATAAAATAAATATTTTTGATAAACACAAAAAACTATTAGAAAGGAACAAAGCAAAGCTTGACGATTTATTAACAATTCCTACTGCAAATAGACCAAATTGGTCTGTTGAGGATATAAATAATGAAATATGCAACTCTGCACAAACTTTATTAGGATACGTAGTAAGATGGGTAGATCAAGGGATTGGTTGTTCTAAAGTTCCTGACATAAATAATGTTGGTTTAATGGAGGATAGAGCCACATTAAGAATTTCTTCTCAACATATTGCAAACTGGATACATCATGGGGTTACAACAAAAATTCAAGTTACAAATATAATGAAGGACATGGCAAAAATTGTGGATAAACAAAATCAAGATGATCCAAAATATATCAAAATGAGCGATAATTATGAAAACTCTTTAGCTTTTCAAACTGCATGTGATCTTGTTTTCAAAGGTAAGGATCAACCATCTGGTTACACGGAACCACTTCTACATTTTAATCGTCTTAAGAAAAAGAGAATTAATTAGAATTTTTGTTAATTTTTAATCTATTTTTGAAAGCAGAAATTAGTGTTCCATCATCTAAGCTTTCTATTTCACCACCGACAGGTAGACCTTGCGCTAATTTAGTGACTTTAACATCAACATCTGCTAGACTGTCTTGTATGTAAAAAGCTGTCGTTTGCCCCTCTACAGTAGCGCTTGTGGCTAAAATAATTTCTTCAATTTTATCTTTTTTTACCCTCTCTACTAAAGAATTAATTAACAAGTTATCTTTTTTCTTACCTACTGAAGAAATAGTTCCACCCAGAATGTGAAAATAACCTTGAAATATGTTAGAATTTTCAATTGACCATTGATCTGCAATGTCCTCGACTACACAAATTTTTTTATATTTGTTTTTATTATTTTCACAGTTAAAACATCCAGTTGAATTTGATTTTAACCCTCCACAAGAATTACATCTAACTACATTTTTGTAAACCTGAGCCAATGTATTCGCCAAGGGTTTTATGAGTTCCTCACGATTGTTAATTAATTTTAAAACAATTCTTTTGGCAGATTTTGGACCTAAACCTGGTAGTTTTGAAATTAATTTTACCAACTCATCTATCTCTCGAATATATTGCATTTACTACAGGGGCCATTTGAAACCGGGAATTCCAAGTCCCCCAGTTGCTTTTGAAATTTCTTCAGAAGTTTTTATCTTAAGCTGTGCTTTAGCGCTGTTGTGAGCAGCAACAATTAAGTCTTCTATAATAGCTTTATCCTCTTTAAGAATTTCGTCAGATAACTCAATTGATTGCATTTCTCCTTCACCATCGAGAACTATTTTAACTGAATTTGATCCTGAAATTCCTTCTGCTCTTATTTCCTTAATTTTTTCTTGGCTCTCTTTCATTTTTGCCTCTAATTCCTTAGCTTTATCTATAATTTTTGTGAAATCAGTCATTATTTTTCTCTTCATTAATTTCATTATCTTTTGATCTCACATCGACCAATTCTGCATCAGGAAAATTTTTTAATACATTGAGGTAAATTTTGGATTCTTTTGCTTTATCAATTGACAATTTTTTAATGTTATTTTTCTTACTCTTTACTGACATCTCACCTTTTAATTGACTTAATGTTATGATCCATCTTTCGTTAGTCCATTCATAAAGTTTAGATGAAAGATCTTTGACGAAGTTTTTATCTAAGCTTTCATTGAAAGATATCTCAATTAAATTTTTTTCAAACTTGACCAAGTTTACATTTTTCTCTAGCTCATATTTTAATTTTATTTCTTTTTTTTTTAAGCAAACATTTATTAATTCATTTAATGATTTAATAGATATTTTTTCATCTGATTTAATTTCAGTTTGAATTTCTGGGTTAATTTTTTCTTCTTGAACAAAATTTTTAATTTGTTTTACAGTTTTAGATTGTTCCTCAATATCTAACTTTTTAATTTGAATTTTGTTACTTGCATCTAAACCCTCCTCAATTTGGATTTTTTTTTTGAATTTCATTGAGCTCAAATGCATTAACCTGATCAAAAACATCTCTATTGTTAAGTGTTGATTTGAAACAATGTTTAATTCTTCGAGTGTAGAAATTGTAAATTGCCAAAATAAGATTAATATATTTGGGTCTATTTGATTTGATAAATATTGAATTTTTTTAAACTCATCATCATTTAAAGAAAAATTAGTGCTTTCTAAAGTTAAAGAATTTATATTTTTAAAGTAATACAATAATTCTAGAAAATCATTGATAAAAATTTTAGGCTCAATTCCTTGATCGTAAATTTTTCTATATATTTCGACTACTTTATTCTCGTCTCCTTTTAAAATAAATTCAAATAATTCTATTAATTGTGACTTGCCAAAAAAACCAAAAATATTTTGAGCAGACTTTAAATCTAATTCTTTATTAGAGTCTAAAGTTAATAAAGCTCTATCTAACAAAGATAAGGCATCTCTTACTGATCCCTCTGAAATTTTTACAATTAGTTTTAAAGCATCATCACTTACTTTTCCACCTTCCTTCTCCTTGATTCTTCTTATAAATTCAAATAATTCAGACGATTTAATTCTAGATAAATCATATCTTTGACATCTAGATATTACCGTTATTGGAATTTTTTTAATCTCAGTAGTTGCAAAAATAAATTTTAAATATGCCGGAGGTTCCTCTAGTGTTTTTAACAGGGCATTAAATGCCTGTTTACTAAGCATATGTACCTCATCAATTATGAAAATTTTATATTTTGATGAAGTTGGTCCGTATCTTGAAAATTCAATTAATTCTCTTACATCATCAACTCCCGTCTTGCTTGCTGCATCCATTTCTAATACATCTATATGACTAGAATTAGTTATGGCTTCACAGTTACCGCATTTGTTGGAGCATTTATTTTCAATTCCATTAGTGCAATTAAGAGTTTTTGCAACAATTCTAGCAATGGTAGTTTTTCCTATGCCTCTTATCCCTGTAAATAGATACGCATTTGGAACCTTGTTAGCTTTAATAGAATTTATTATAGTTTCTGCAACAACCTCTTGACCAATCAAATCGTCGAATATTTGTGGTCTATACTTTAAAGCTAATACTTTTGAATTATTGTTCATTTTTAAAAAAAATTCAGGAGACTAGAACCTGAAAAACTGTCCCTACGACTGCTTCTGTTAAGATCTGGTCGGTTTCAAGCAGCATCCACCTCTAGCCTCCAAAAAACTATTATAACAGTAATAATTTTTTATCTACAAGAAAAGTTATCTCTTAATTTCTCTTTGTTTGTCAGCTTCAAAAACACCTAGGACGTGAAAATCTTGGCAATGTAACCCTAAATCTTCCAATGATTTTTGAACTTTAGGATCTTCTATGTGACCATCAAGATCACACAAAAAGAAAAAGGAATCGAATGAATTTTTTTCGGGGTAACTTTGTAACTTTGTTAGATTTACACCATTAATTGCAAATCCACCAAGTGACTGGTACAAAGCTGCAGGTTTACTTTTTAACTTAAATAAAAAAGAAGTAATATACTTCTTGCTACCAAATTCTGGCTGTAAAATATCTTTTCCCATCACTAGAAATCTTGTAAGATTTCCTTTTTCGTTTTCAATATTTTTTTTTATTATTTCTAATTTGTAAGTTTTGGCACTTAACGATGAAGCAATTGCTGCTTTCTCTCTATTTTTAACTTTTGAAATCATTTCTGCAGATCCAGCAGTATCCGCTCTAACATGTTCCACAAAGTTATTCAATTTTATAAATTTTGAACATTGTGAAAGTGCTTGAGCATGGGAATATATATCTTTAATTTCTGATACTTTTGTTCCTGGTATACCTAAAAGATTATGCTCTATTTTTTGAAAACATTCTGCATAAATATTTAATCTATATTCAAATATTAAATATTCTATTCCAATGTTTCCTGTGATTCTATTAGATTCTGGAATTATGATTTTTGAATTTGAGTCTTTTGAAGCTTTTACGAAGCACTCATCAAAGGTTTTACAAGGAATAATTTCAGCATTAGCATCTATTGATAAGGCAGCTAAATGTGAATAAGCTCCAAAAGTTCCCTGAAAATAAATTTTGCTCATCATGACTTATATTCCATTATTTTTTTTATAGCTACATAATCCTCTTTAGTATCTACTCCTATGGATGAAGATTTTGCAAGAGCAACATTAATATTTATGTTGTTATCTAATGCTCTTAATTGCTCTAGTCTATTTTTAATTTCACTAGAAGACTGCTTTAAAGACACAAATCTTTTTAGAGTCTCTAAATGATAACAATAAACTCCTAAGTGGTGATAAATATTTTTTATATTTTTTTCGGATTTTCTCAAAAACTCTAATGCTAAAGGAAATTCAGATAAATCCAAGCTTTCGTCTGTTATAACTTTTACTATATCCTGACTTTTAAGTATTTCCGCATGATCAATTTTAGATGCAAGGGTGCCTAAATCATAACCAGAATTTGTCATTTGTTTTTTTAAATTTCGGATATCTTCTCGATTTATTAAAGGTTCATCGCCTTGAAGATTCATCACCAATTCTATGTCATTCCTATTGAGTTTTTTTATCACCTCATAAATTCTGTCAGTTCCTGTTTGGTGACTATTACTTGTTATTATTGCCTCACCACCATTTTTTTTTACGTCATCAACAATTTCTTGATCCTCCGCTGCAACGATTACCTCACCAATATTCGCATCTTGAGCCTTTTTAAAAACATGGGAAATCATAGATAATCCATTAATTTTTAATAAAGGTTTTCCTGGTAATCTTGTAGCTGACAACCTTGATGGGATTATAACTAATGTCTTCATGGGTATTTTTGATTTATTATCACAATATAAATAGAGGCAAAATTGTACATTAAAAATATAAGCAATTTTATATTTATAATGCTATATGTTCAAAATAATTTTTTAATTAATGGATTCTTTTGAATTAAACAAAATAATAGCTGCTGTATTAATGGTTGCTCTACTTATAATTGGTATAAGTAAGCTATCAGATGTCATTTTTTATGTAGAAAAACCTAAGAGTCCAGGTTATGCAGTAGATGTAGCACAGGCTGTTACTACATCAACACAATCAAATTTAGAAATAACAGAGGATAAAATTGATATTGCTGCATTGATGACTATGGGTGATCTCTCAACAGGAGAGAAAGTTTTTAAAAAATGTGCAGCTTGTCACTCAATTGTTAAAGGTGGAAAAAATAATATAGGCCCTGCTTTATATAATGTTGTTGGTAGGAAAGTAGGAGCTGTAGATGATTATAAATATTCAAAGGCACTATCTGGATACGAAAAAAAATGGACTTTTGAAGAACTTAATGGTTACTTAATAAAACCAGCTAAATGGATTAAAGGTACAAAAATGGCTTTTGCTGGATTAAGAAAAGAAAAGGATAGAGCATCAGTTATTTTATATTTGAACGAAAATTCTGACAATCCACTGCCCTTACCCTAATCTTCCAAAACAATAAAGTAATATAGATTTTTGAACATGAACTCTGTTAGCTGCTTGATGCCAAACTTTAGAATGTTTGCTTGAAAAAACCTCCTCATCTACCTCACTTCCCCTTGGTAAACAATGAAGAAAAATACAATCCTTTTTAGCAAAACTCATTAATTTTTTATTAACCTTAAATTGTTTGAAAGAATTTGATTTTTTATTTTTATCAACTTTATCATTCATAGATATTACTTTATCTGAAAAAATAACATCAGCATCCTTCACAGCTTTTTTTGGATCACTATAAATAAAAATTTTATTCTTATTTTTTTTTATATAATTTTTTATACCCGGATGAGGTTGGTAATTTTTTGGACAACCGATCTTTAAATTAAAAGAAAATTTGATTGATGCAGCAATTAAAGAATTTAAAACATTATTGGAGTCCCCAATCCAAGTAATATTTAATTTTGATATTGGTTTTTTCTTAATCTCTTCAACTGTAAATACATCTGATAAGATTTGTGTTGGATGGGAAGACGGACTCAATCCGTTAATAATTGGAATAGATATATATTTTTTGAATTCCTCTAACTTGATGTCTTTATCTGTTCTTAGCATGAAAGCATTACCAAAATTTGATAATATTTTTGCAGTATCCTCAATACTTTCACCTCCTTTTGATAAATGAAGTTCATCTGGTCTAAGTGTTAACGTACTGCCACCAAGCTGTTTTATTGCTAAATAAAAACTCAATCTCGTTCTCAAACTAGATTTTTCAAACATCTGTATTAATAGTTTACCTTTTAGCGGAATGCCTTTATCAAATTCTAGGTTATTTAGCTTTCTTCGTGCTTTCTTTCTTTTTTTAGCGTCTATTAAAATTTTTCTAAGATCTTTGGCAGAAATATCTTTCAAATTAATAAAGTGATTCATATTATTTAAGCTCTTTACAAACCTTATCGATAATTTTTAAAGCTTGATTCAATTCATACTTTTTAACATTTAATGGTGGTAAAATACGTACAACATTTTCAGCTGCTCTTATAGTCAACAATTTATTATCTAAAAGTTTTTTAATAAACTCTGATTGATCTTTATAAAGTTGAATTCCAATTAACAAGCCTCTTCCTCTTATCTCTCTAATTATCTTGGGATATTTCTCTTTGAGCAAATTTAAATTCGAAAGTAAATATTTAGATGAACTTTTTACATTATCTAAAAATTTTTTACTGGACACTATATCCATAACTTTATTGCCAACCGCCATAGCCAAAGGGTTTCCTCCAAAAGTAGAACCATGAGTCCCAGGTGTCATTCCTGCTGCAACTTTTTTATTCATTAAAACCGCTCCAATAGGAAATCCGCCTCCAATACCTTTAGCGATCGGCACTATATCAGGCTTAATTTTAGACCGTTCAAATGCAAAAAAATCACCTGATCTGCCAACCCCATCTTGCACTGAATCCGCTATTAATAAAATTTTTTTTTTGTTGCAAAGTTTTCTTAACTCTCTTAAGCAAAAATCTGGAATTACCTTTATACCTCCTTCACCCATTATATTTTCAACCATAATTGCAGCTGTATTTTTATTAATTTTTTTTTTTAAAGATTTGTGATCTCCAAAAACAAAATGATCAAATCCTGGGACTTTTGGACCAAATCCTTCGGTCATTTTCTTTGAACCGCTGGCAAAAATACTTGCAATAGTTCTTCCATGAAAAGAATTTTTCACGCATAAAATTCTATTTTTATGTGGTTTTCCTATAGAATAAAAATATCGTCTAGCAACCTTAATAGCAGCTTCTGTGGCCTCTGCTCCACTATTTTGAAACATCACATAATCTGCAAATGTTTTTTGACATAATTTTTTTGCTAATTGCTCTCCCTCTGGAATTTGAAAGGCATTTGATACATGCCAAAGTTTTTTTGATTGATCTTTAATTGTTTTAATTAACTTTGAATTAGCGTGACCCAAACAATTTACCGCAATCCCTTGGACAAAATCTAAATATTTAATATTATTTGCAGTATAAAGATAGGCGCCCTTACCTCTTTTGAAGGAAATTTGCTTTCTATTGTAATTTTTTACTAAAAAACTCATAAATAAAATATTAATATATCTCTATATTTTAAGAATACATTCATACAAGTGCCGATTGAAATTTTTTAGATAAATTTTTGTTAATAAGTTTAAATAATAACTTGTTATTGGACAAAAATTAACCTTATATTGTGCTAATTTAATAAATTGATACAACATATTGTTTTAAATGAGTTGGAATGAGGAAAAAGTTGCTAAACTTAAAGAGTTGTGGGGAAAAGGAAATACTGCAAGTCAAATTGCGGAAATTATAGGTGGTATAAGTCGTAATGCTGTTATTGGTAAAGCTCACAGACTTAATCTTTCGGCAAAGATAAAAACCAGAACAGCGACTAAAAATAACAATTATTCGCCTATTCAAGATGAAGTAAAGATTAAATCAAGAAAAGGAAAAAGAAGTAAATTTAAATCTTTAATTATCGAAAAAGATTTTGAACCTGAAAATCCAAAACAACTTGAGGAGCTAGACGACAATTCTTGTAAGTGGCCAATTGGTCATCCAGATGAAAAATCTTTTTATTTTTGTGGAAGAAAATCATTAAAAGATTTTTCATACTGCAAACTACATTTATTATATGCTTACCAGCCAAAAGGTAAGAAAGAGGACAATAATGACAAAGAAGATGTTCAAAATTATATCAATAAAAAAGAACAAGCTGGATAGATGAAATTTTTAGTTTTCTTCTTTTAAATTTTTAGACTGATACTTTTCAGTCGAAAACTCTCCTCCATCTCGCCACATAAATGAATATTTTTTTACCTCATTCTTAAAAAATAATTTGCTCGGAATTCCAATATCTGAATTTGTTTTATATTTTCCAGAGGTGACATTATCATATTTCAATAATCTTAATTGATCCTCTGTTAATAAAGGTTTGGGTAATAACTGAAAAAATTTTGCAGAAAATTTAGCTAAAGATAATGGCATAGGTACTAGTAATCTTTTCTTGTTAATTAAATCTAGAAGTATTTGTAAAATTTCTTTAAAAGTTAAAATTTCAGGACCAACACATTCTATAACTTGGGTCTCAATTTTGTTAGATAAGACATGATAAATTATATTACTCAAATCGGTCGCATGTAATGGCATAAACCTTGTTTTTCCTGAGTAATAAAGTGGGAAAACTGGTAGACGTCTTAATAAAGTCATAAATTGAGTACTAAAATTGTCAGAGTTTGAAAAAACAACAGATGGTCTTAGTATTGTAGTTCTAGAAAAGTTAGTTAAAATATTATTTTCTCCCTCAAGTTTTGAAATTGCGTATTGAGAATCTACCGCATCATTTATACCAAGAGCAGAAATGTGAATAAAACGTTTTAAATTATATTTTTTGCAAAGTTTAGATAAAAGAGTTGGAAATATTGTGTGAATATTTTTGAATGTATTTCCACTTTTCTTCTCGTACAAAATTCCTATTAAATTTATACAATAGTCAGCCTCGCTAAATAATTTTTCAATTTTTTTTTCATCAAAAATTTTTGCTTCTTTAATATCTATAAAACCAGCATTACCCTGGGTTTTTATTTTTAAACCTTTCTGGTGGATATTTCTTGTTACAACTGTAACTTTGAGGTTATTTTTTGTAAGTTTTCTAATTAAGAAACTTCCAATTTGACCACTCCCGCCAAAAATTAGACAATTTTTTGCTTTCATATATAAACGTTTAAAAATAGTTATGAATATTAAACTTCACAAAAATGATTTACCAGATGATTTGGAATTAGGCAATTTAATAGCTGTGGATGGTGAATTTATGGGTCTAAATGTAAGACGAGATCCGTTGTGCTTAATCCAAATTTCATCCGGTAATTCTGATGCTCACATAGTTCAATTAAATAGAAAAAACTATAATGCACCAAATCTAGTAAAAATTTTAAAAAACGAAAATATCGCAAAAATTTTTCATTATGGTAGGGCAGATATGGCTTACATAAAATATTACTTAAAAACTGAGACAAATAATATTTTAGATACAAAAATTGCCTCAAAATTATCTAGATCTTACTCAGATAATCATTCATTAAAAACTCTTATTAAAGAATTTATTAATATAGATATAAGTAAACAATTTCAAAGTTCCGATTTTGGAGGAGAACTTACGCCTGCACAATTAAAGTATTGTGCTAATGATGTTATATATTTACATAAAATTCATGATGAATTAAATAAGATTCTTGTTAGAGAAAATAGAATTGAATTATACAAACAATGTTTAAATTTTTTAAAAACAAGAGTAGATTTAGATCTTGCATTTTTTAAAGATGATATCTGGGCACACTAGTGAAAAAAATTAATTATAAGAATATCGCAAAAAATGTAATTAATTTAGAAATCAAAGCTCTTCAAAAATTAAAAAGATCACTTAACCAAAATTTTAATAAAGCAGTAGATGCAATAGTTAATTGTCAATCTAAAGTTATATTTTGCGGTGTAGGTAAAAGTGGAATAATAGCAAATAAAATATCAGCAACCTTATCCTCAATTGGAACACCTTCTTTTTCACTGTCTGCAAACGACTGTTCGCATGGAGATATGGGGAGTATTACAAGAAAAGATGTTTTAATATTAATAAGTTACTCAGGAAACTCTGTTGAATTAAGAAACATAATTAACTACGCAAACAGAAACAAAATCTTGTTAATCGGAATTACATCAAAAATAAATTCTGAACTTTATAAAAATAGTGATATTGGGCTGATAACACCTGAAGTGGAAGAAGCGGGACTAGATATGATCCCGACATCAAGTACCATTAATCAACTTAGTATTGGAGACGCTTTAGCAATTTCAACTTTAAAAAAGAAAAAAATTAATAATTTAGATTTTAAAAGATACCATCCCTCTGGAAGTTTAGGTGAAAAATTAAAAACTGTGGGAGATCTAATGTTAACGAAAAATAATATACCATTTATAAATGAAAATGTATTAATGACAAAAGCATTAAAGATAATGACTAAAAAAAAATTAGGGACTTTAATAGCTCGAAATAAAAAAAAAATTACCACGGGTATAATAACAGATGGCCAGATTAGAAAACTTAATTCTAAAAATGTTGTAATGAATTTATTAAAAGTAAAAGATGTAATGACAAAAAACCCAATAAAAGTTGAGAAAAATACTTTGGCTACTAAAGCTTTGTCAATTATGAATGAAAAAAAAATTACGAGTTTATGTGTTTATAATCAAAATAGAAAATCAAACACCATAGGTATTGTGCACGTGCATAATATTTTAAATAAAAAGATATATTAAATGATAAAGAAAAAAATTTTACAGATTGGATTAATAATTTTATTAGTAATATTTAGCGGTTTTTTTTATCAAAAATACATGATTTCAAATAATACAAGTGACAAAGTATCAAAAAAAAAGGATTCCACTAAAGCAACGGATGAAAATTTGGTTTTAAAAGAAAATAAAGAAACTGCAAATATTATTGAGAATTTAAAATATACTTCAGAGGATTTATTAGGAAATATATATATCATAAACGCAAAATCTGCTCAGGTCAAAGAGAGTAAAATTGATCAAATTAAACTATTTGAAGTAATGGCTGAAATTATTCAAAAGGATGATGAGGTTATTTATATAAATTCAGATATTGCGGATTATAATAAAATAAATAATAACACTATATTTAAAAAAAATGTGAATGTTAAATACGGTGATCAATCAATTGATGCAGAACTAATTAATCTTGATTTCTCAAAAAATCTAATCAAAATTGAAGATGATGTTTATTATAAAAATGATAATATTAAAGTGAATGCAGATAAAATTGAAATAGATATTGAAAGTAAAAAATCAAAAATTACTATGAACAAAATCGAGGATAAAGTCAAAATATTTGCGAAATATTGATCATGTCAGTCATAAAAAAATTTAGAATTAAAAATTTTAAGAGAAAGACAGAGCTTTTGAGGCTAGAAAAAGTATCTTTACATTTTGGTAAAAGAAAAATTTTAGAAAATTTAAGTTTTAATTTAAATAAGGGTGAAATTTTGGGTTTACTAGGCCCCAATGGGGTTGGAAAATCAACAATATTTAATATCATAATTGGCTTATTAAAACCAAATTATGGATCGATATTTATTGAGGGTACAAATGTAATAAATGATACAATTTTTAATAGAACAAAAAAGCATAAAATAGGTTATGTACCACAAAATGGAGGGTATTTTCATGATCTTACTTTAAGAGAAAATCTTAAAGCAATTAGTGAGATAGTGATTGAAAATAAAAAATTAAGAGATGAAAAAATAAATTTATTAATTTCTAAATTTGAGCTAGAGGCTTTACAAGATATAAAAGCTGAGTTTTTATCTGGCGGACAAAAGAAACGTTTAGTAATCTCTTTGGCTCTTATGAGTGACCCGAAAATATTATTATTGGATGAACCATTCGCAGCGTTGGATATAATGACAATTAAGAATCTTCAACAAATAATTGTTGATTTGCAGATGCATAACAATATTTCAATTATTTTATGTGACCATCAAGCAAGAGATCTATTAACATGTGTTGATTTAGCGATTGTACTTTCGAATGGAAAAGTTATTGCAAAAGATACCCCTAATAACTTAATTAGAAATATTGATGCTCAAAATGCATATTTTGGGGACTCCTTTAAAATTAATTAAGATATCAAACATGCATTTCATCAAAATTAAGAATAAGATTCAAACATTTAATAAAAAACTTTCTATTGAAGGGGATAAAAGTTTATCGATTAGATGGGCCCTTATCGCATCACAATCAAAGTCTAAATCTAGATCAATTAACTTGCTGCTTTCAGAGGATGTAATTAATACTTTAAAATGTCTCAGAAAACTTGGTGTAAAGATAAAAATATCAAAAGATTTTTGCGAAATAGATGGTGTAGGTTTAAATGGATTTAAGTACAAAAAAAACTTAACATTGTATGCTGGAAATTCGGGTACTTTGGGAAGACTTATAATGGGACTTCTGACTCATTCAAAAGGCACAATAAAATTAAAAGGTGACAAAAGCTTATCAAAAAGAGATTTTTTAAGAATTATCAAACCTTTAAAAAAATTTGGAGCAAATTTCAAAAGTAATTTTGGTAAACTTCCAATAAAAATTAAAGGAACTAATAGTCCAAAACCAATAGTTTACAATGAAACAAGAGGATCTGCTCAAGTCAAAAGTTCTGTGATGCTAGCTGCATTAAACACTGATGGAGAAACAATAATCAAAGCAAAAAAATCAAGAAATCATAGTGAGCTTCTTTTTAAATTTTTAAAGCTACCAATTAAAGTTGAGAAAAAAAAAGATCATGACCTGATTAAGATTAAAGGAAAAAAAAAGATACCCTCATTAAACTATAAAATACCATCTGATATAAGTTCTTGTGCTTTTTTTATAGTACTTACTATTCTATCAGAAAATTCTAAATTAAAAATTAGAAATGTTAATATAAATCCCTCAAGAATAGGAATTTTGCATATACTTAGATTAATGGGAGTTAAAATAAAAAAAACAAATTTAAAGAAATATAAGGGCGAATACATAGCAGATCTAACTATAAAGAGTACAAAAAAAATTAAAGCTGTTAATTGTTCCTCGAAATTAAATAGCTCTGCTATAGATGAATTTTTACTAATATTCCTTGTAGCAGCCAAAGCGAAAGGAATTTCTTATTTTAAAAATTTATCTGAATTAAATGAAAAAGAGAGTCCAAGATTAAAGTGGGGGTCAAAAATACTAAAAAAAATGGGAATTAGAAATATTTTAACAAGTAAAAGTATAAAGATTTACGGTAATCCGAACTTAGAAGTAAAAAACAAAATAATTATTAAAAATTTTCTTAAAGACCATAGAGTATTTATGACATCTGTTATAGCAGCCTTAATTTTTGGAGGTGATTGGTCTATAGCTAATAAAGACGCCATAAAGACTTCTTTCCCCTCCTTCTTAAAAAAAATTAGGTATTTAGGGGCAAAAATACACTAAATTCTCTGTTGATCTTATGTTTAATTTTATCTAAAAGTGCAAAGTTTTTTTAACTTAAAAATAGAAATAAATAATTAAATTAATGGAAGTATACAAAGATCTATCAAACCCAGCTTCAAAAGAGTTTGAGAACTTATTAAATAATCAACTTTCAAAAATCAATATAGAAGAAGGAAAAATCATTGAAGGTAAAGTAAATAAAATTACTGAAAAGTACGTTTTTCTATATATCCCGAACTTAAAATCTGAGCCAGTTTTAGATATTAATGAACTCAAAACAATGGGGTTAAGTGAAAAAGTTAAAATAGGTGAAACGATCCCAGTATTATTAGAAAAAATTGAGGATAGGAACGGAGATGTAATCGTATCTGCTAGCAAAGCTCAAAAGATAAAAGGTTGGGATAAATTAGTTGAAGCCTATGAGAAAAAACAACCAATAATGGGAAAGATAATTTCTAAATGCAAGGGTGGTTGTATAGTCGAACACATAGACACAGGTTCATTAATGTTTTTACCAGGATCCCAAATAAGTGATAAGCCGCTCAAAGATATAGGTCATCTAATCAATGAACCGCAAAAATTTGCATTAATTAAATTAGATAAGATAAGGGGTAATGCTTGTGTTTCTCGAAAAGAAATAATTTCATCATTTAAAAAAGAGGATAAAGCTAAAATAATAGAAAAGTACAAAATAGGAGATATAATTAAAAATGCTGAGGTAAAAGGTTATAGTTCATTTGGATGCTTTTTTAACGTTAATAACGAACTTGATGTTCTTGTCCATCTGCAAGAAATTTCTTATAGCAGAGTAAATCACCCTGATGAAGTTTTTAACATTGGTGAAAAACATGATTTAAAAGTTATAAGTATCGATAAGGAAAAATTACAAATTGGATGTTCAATAAAACAATTATCTCCAGATCCATTTGAACATGTTGAGAACTATCAATTAAATAAAATATATAAAGCTAAAGTTGTAAAAATTATTGATTTTGGAGCATTTTGTGAACTAGAGCCAGGCTTAACAACTTTACTTCATTCTAGTGAACTTAGCTGGACAAAAAAAAATGTGTCTGCAAAAAAAATGTTTAAAGTAGGTGACGAAATAGATTGTGTTATAACAGAAATTGATAAAGACAAGAGAAGAATTGCTATTTCATATAAACTTACAAAAGAAAACCCTTTTATAATTTTTGAGAAAAAATATCCTGTTGGGACAATAATTGAAACACAAGTTGTTAGTAAAAACGAATATTCTTTATTTGTTAGCGTAAAAGATTTAGATTTAGACGCATTCTTACATTGTAATGATCTTACTTATCTAAATAATGGAGAAGATGAATTAAAAAAATACAACATTAATGATAGAATAAAAGTTAAAGTTCTTGAGATTAAAACTGATGAACAAAAAATTAGAGTTGGGTTGAGACAAACACAATCAGATCCATTTGATTGGTTCAGAGATAAAAAGATTAACCAAATAATTACAGTAAAAATTATCTCCACTGACAACAAAGGACTAATCGTAAGACCTGAAGGATGTGAAATGGACTTCAGCATAAAGAAAAGTCAAATTGCAATAAGCTCTGCAGACGCTCGTCCTTCAAGATTTACCGGTGGCGAGAGAATTGATTGTGCTATTGCAGAATTAGATTTTGAAAAAAGGAAAGTGTCTTTAAGTGTTAAGTTATTAGAAGAAATTCAAAAAAAAGAAGCTTTGGACAAATATGGTGCTGAGGGTTCAGGAAAAAATCTACCTTTTTCATCCTTGTCAGATGAATTAGAAAAGAAGAAAAAAGATTAAAATAAGAAATTTAAATTGGCTATTGTAAAATCAAAGCTTTTAAAACAACTTCAAAAAAACTACCCAAATTTTTTAAAAAAAGACTTAGAAAAATTTACTAATATTTTGTTAAATGAAATAAAAAAAACTCTAAAAAGAGGTGAAAGAATTGAGCTTAGGGGATTTGGTGTATTTTCAAC
>CABXSO010000016.1 GCA_902514945.1 uncultured Pelagibacteraceae bacterium
TTTCGTAATACTAATTTTCTGGTTTGCGAATAGACAAGAAAAAATTGATGAAGAGTTCGGCTTTAGTGAGAGAGGAGATGACTAATGCTAAAAGGTAATTTTATAGACAATTTACCTAAAGTTTATGGAATCTATACAGGAGGATTTTTAGGTTTCATAATCATTATGTCAATTGGTGAGCAGATGGGTATGTCAGCTAAAGCAATCGGAATTTGTTTCGTTGCCTTTACTGTAGCCATCTATGCAATAATTGGTTATCTATCACGTACAGCTCAAGCTGATGCGTATTACGTAGCTGGAAGACAAGTACCAACCGTGTTCAACGGAATGGCAACAGCAGCAGACTGGATGTCTGGCGCTTCATTCGTTGCAATGGCTGGTGGTATTTACTTTAAAGGTTACGGATATATGGCACTACTTGTAGGTTGGACTGGTGGATACGTATTAGTTGCATCACTATTAGCACCTTACTTAAGAAAATTTGGCTGTTACACAGTTCCAGATTTTATAGGTACAAGATACGGTGGTAATTTAAGTAGATTCATGGCAGTAGTAGTTTTAACTGTTGCTTCATTTACTTATGTGACTGCACAAATTAACGCCACAGGTACAATTGCATCTGTTGCACTAGATATTCCATTTCAATACGCTGTATACGTTGGACTAATAAGTATCTTACTTTGTTCAATGCTTGGGGGTATGAGAGGAGTAACATGGACACAGGTAGCTCAATATATCGTACTAATCATAGCTTACTTATTACCAGTATTCTGGATCAGTAACAAAATAGGTGCGGGTTTCTTCCCTCACTTCATGTTAGCTGATGAAGTTTCCAGAATAGCTGAATTAGAGGCTCAGTTTGGTTTTGTCAAAAACACTGCTGAAAATCTAAAAGAAGTGCCAAAAGGTTTGGCTGGAATAACTAAAGCTCACTCAGCGGTGAACGCAACACCTTGGGCATTTATTTCATTAGCGTTAGCGATGATGATGGGAACAGCTTCATTGCCCCACGTTATGATGAGATATTTTACTACTCCAAGTGTAAAAGCAGCTAGAAAATCTGTAGGTTGGTCATTATTCTTTATCTTCCTACTTTATTCTTCTGCTCCGATGTTAGCGACACTATCTAAGTTGTCATTGATGGACCCAACTTTACCAACAGGTATTATCGGTAAATCAATAACTGATGTTCAAGCGATAGATTGGTATCAAAACTGGAACGCAGCAAACTTGATGTTTGTAAGCGACTTTAACGGAAATGGAACTCTAGAGTTAAATGAGTTTTTCATGGGTGGTAAAGCCGTTGTGTTAGCAACTCCAGAAATAGCTGGATTACCATATGTAATCTCAGGTCTGGTTGCTGCTGGAGGTATGGCTGCTGCCATGTCAACAGCTGATGGTTTGATTTTAGCAATTGCAAACGCAATCTCACACGATGTTTACTATAAGATCATCGATCCAAAAGCTGAGACTGCGAAGAGACTAGTTGTTGCAAGGGTATTACTTGTAGTAATTGGTTTTGCAGGAGCAACAATCGCAGCTCTTGAAATCCAAGGTATCTTAGGTTCAGTAATCTGGGCTTTTGACTTTGCGATGTCAGGATTATTCTTCCCATTGGTACTTGGTGTATGGTGGAAGAGAGCTAACAAAGAAGGTGCCATAGCTGGTATGTTCTTGGGACTAGTTTCTGGTGCTGCTTACCTAGTTTGGGTAAGAACAGGCGGAAGTGGGTTCTTGGGTATTACTCAGTTAACGTTTGGTATCTTTGGATCAGCTGTCAGCTTAGTATCTATGGTTGTGGTCAGTTTAATGACTTCAGAACCAAATGCTGCTACGCAAAAAATGGTTGACGAAGTTAGAGTACCGTCAGGTAGATCTATCATCGGCAAACAATAAAAAAATATTTTTAAGGGGCGATTAATTTCGCCCCTTTTAATTTCTAGCTTTTACTAATATAAATTTTAAATGTCAGCTAACTTTCATCCTTTAGTATATATAATTGACTACATTCTTGGCGTTATTATGTGGACTTTAATTGGAAGAGTAGCAATGAATATTTTTCAAAGAGAGGATTCTCAATTTTTTTTTATGAAGGTATTTGTAAAATTTACTAATCCTCTTCTTAATTTATTTAAACCTATAACCCCAACTTTTATAATTCAACCAATTGTGCCACTTTATGTTGCATGGTTTTTCTTTATGATAAGATTTTACCTTATGCCTTGGGTTTTAGGATACTCGGTTATGGGTATGTTATCTTTTCCTTTAGAAAGTGAAATTTCAAGACAAATTTATCAATTTTTTAATTAAATTAAATTTTAAAATTTGGTACTAGTAAGTTTAATTATCAATGAAAAAAATACAAATTTCACCTTCGATCTTATCTGCTGACTTTAGTCAATTAGGCAAAGAAATTAAAAGATTAGAGGATGCAGGCGCTGACATGATACACGTAGATGTCATGGACGGTCACTTTGTTCCAAATTTGACCATTGGACCTCCTGTAATAAAAGCGCTCAGAAAATATACTAGCTTAAAATTTGATGTACATTTAATGATTTCTCCTGTCCACAAATATATAAAAGATTTTGCAGATGCGGGAGCAGATATAATCACAATACATCCTGAGGCTACAGAGAACTTAGGTCAGTCCTTAAAATTTATAAAAACTTTAAAAAAAAAAGTTGGTGTTTCATTAAACCCAAATACAAAAATTAACTCTATAGAAAATGAATTAGAAAATATTGATTTGATACTTGTTATGAGTGTATATCCAGGTTTTGGTGGTCAAAAATTTATCCCTGAGGTCTTAGAAAAAATTGAATTATTAAAGAAAATCAGAGATGAAAAAAAATATGAATATGACATTGAGGTAGATGGTGGAATTAATTTTGAAAATTCAAAAAGTGTTATAAATGCCGGGGCTAACATTCTTGTATCAGGAACAACAATTTTTAAAGAAAATGATGGAAATATAAAGAAAAATATAGAAACACTCAAAGAAGTGTAGAATGCTATTTAATGGATTTTTTAGATCTTTAAAAGATTTTAACAATTTAATAAAAAAGAAATTTATAGATGTTTATAGAAACTCAAATTTTTATGATAAAAAAATTTCTAAAACATACAATACTGTCTTTCGATATAAGCCAAGTCCATATTTATTATCCTCTTTAATTAACTATCAAAATAAAAAATACAAAATCGATGAATTGGATTTTGATACTATTTGGAGAAATAGGTCTCAATCAAAAGAATTAATAAAATTAAATAATTTTTTTTGGTTTTTTAGTCTTGATTTAAAATCTTCAAAAAAATCAGTCCAAAAAGTTATCTCGGATTGGATTAATAAAAATAATAAATATGAAAAGGTAAGTTGGGAGTTTAACATTACTGCAAAAAGAATAATTTCATGGTTATCTAATCATCAACTTTCTTATAATGAGGGCGCCGAGGAATATAGAATTATGTTTGACCACATGATCCAAAAACAAACCAATCACTTGGTTAATGAAATTAAAAATTCCAAAAATTTAGAAAATAAAATAATTGGTTGTTCAGCAATTATTTTGACAGGATTGAGCTATAAAACAGATAAAATCTATTTAGATTTTGGGTTAAATTTTTTAAAAAAAATTACAAAATATTCAATAGATAATCAGGGTTTTTTAAAATCAAGAAATATACAGCAGCAAATTTTTTACTTAAAATATTTTATACTTATAAGAGAATGGTTTAAAGAGTCTCAAATTGAAACTCCAGAATATCTAGATGAGGCAATATATTTTTTAGGTCAAGCTTATGCATACTTTTGGCAAAACACTGGGGTAGACCTTTTATTTAATGGAAATAATAATACTAATAACCTTGATTTTGATAATTATCTCAAAAGGTTGGGATATAAATTTAAAAATGATAAAAAAGACTACTGCGGTTATACAATTTTGCAGAATAAAAAGATATGCTTAGCAATGGATACTGGGTCTTCTCCTGATTTTAAACACTCTGAAAACTATCAATCGGGTGCATTATCTTTTGAATTGATTTCAAATGGAAAAAAATTAATAAGTAATTGTGGTTACTACAAGAAAATAAATCAAAAACTTAACCAAATATCAAAATCGTCTGCAGCTCATAGTACATTAATAATTGACGATAGTTCATCATGTAAATTTTCGAAAAATAAGGATGCATGGATACTTAAAACGGGTTTAAAGATAACAGAAAAAAAATTTATATTCGAAAAAAAATATTGGAAAATTGCAGCTGCTCATGATGGATACTTAAAAAAATATAGTTCAATACATAAAAGGGAAATTGAATTTTATCCAGAACAAATGACATTTATTGGAATTGATAAAATCGTAAGAAAAAAAATAAATAACAATTATAAATTTCAGATCCGATTTCATTTGGATCCTGGTATTAGATTAATGAAAACACAAGATAATAAATCGATTTTAATTGAATTAGATCAAGAAGGATGGAAATTTACTTGTGATAATTATGAGATAAATATTGATAATGGTTTATACTTCGGTAATAAAAATTCATATATTGAAAATCAAAATATTTTTATATCGGGAATTTCTAGTAATGATGAGCAAAGAATTAAATGGGAGATTAAAAAGATATAATGGTAAAAATTAGATCAGCTTTAATATCTTTGTCGGATAAGTCTAATTTAGAACCTCTTTTAAAAGAATTAAAAAAAAATAATATCAAAATTATCAGTTCTGGTGGAACATTTAAAGCAATCAGAAAATTTAAAATAAACTGCGTAAAAGTCTCAGACTTCACAGGGTTCAGTGAAATATTAAATGGTAGAGTAAAAACATTGCATCCCAAAATACATGCTGGAATTTTAAACAAAAGAAATAATAAATCTCAACATAGTGATATGAAGAAAAATAATTTTGAAAATATTGACCTAGTAATTGTAAATTTTTACCCCTTTGAAAAAACCGTAAAAAAAACTAACACCCACACAGAAATAATAGAAAACATTGATATTGGCGGACCTACTATGGTGCGGGCAGCTGCAAAGAATTACAACGATGTGACAGTAATTACTTCTATTGATCAATATTCAGAACTCATAAGTGAGTTAAAAAAAAATAAAGGTTGTACAACATTAAAATTTAGAGAAAAAATGTCGAGAGAAGCCTTTAGTGAAACTGCATATTATGATGGTACAATATCAAATTACTTAAATAAATTTTGCCATGTTGATTTTCCTAAAAAAAAAATTTTACAAACAAACCTAATTGAAAATTTAAGGTATGGTGAAAACCCTCATCAAGTAAGTGCATTATATTCTGAAAAATTAAATAACAAAATAAATCAGATTCATGGAAAAAATTTAAGTTATAATAATTATAATGATATATTTTCTGCACTTACCATTTCAAAGTCACTTCCAAAAAATAAAGGTACCGCTATTATAAAACATGGAAATCCTTGCGGGGTATCTGCTCAAAAAAATCATTTGGATAGTTATAGATTAGCTTTACAGTGCGATCCTGTAAGTGCTTTTGGTGGAATTGTTTCATGTAATTATAAAATTACAAAAAGAATAGCGTCTGAATTAAACAAAATTTTTCTTGAAGTAATAATAGCTAGAGGTTTTGATAAAAATGCACTTAAAATTTTAAAATTGAAAAAAAACTTGAGACTTATTGACTCTACAAATATATCGCTTAATGAAGAATTTAGATTTAATACTTTAGATAGTTTTTCTCTTATGCAATCTGAGGATAACAAATTATTGTCTAGAAAGAATTTTAAGATTGTTTCAAAAAAAAAACCTAACAAATTGCAGCTAAACAATCTAATATTTGCATTTAATATTTGTCGCTATGTAAAATCTAACGCTATTGTACTTGTTAGTGACAAATCAACAGTGGGCATAGGATCTGGACAACCAAGTAGATTGGATAGTTGTCAAATTGCAATTAATAAAATGAGAAAATTTTCAAAAAACTGCAAAGAAATTTTTGCAGCCTCAGATGCTTTTTTTCCATTTGTAGATGGTATAGAAAAATTAATCCAGTCGGGCGTAACGGCAATTATACAGCCAGCTGGTTCAGTTAGAGATAAAGAAATTGTAAAATTTGCTAATGATACAAATACAATTTTAATTTTCTCTAAAACTAGACATTTTAGACATTAACTAATTTATCAATTTTCGCTGCCAATATAAAATCATTCTCAGATAATCCGGTTATAGCATGAGTAGTAATATTTATTTTTGCATATCCCCAACCAAAGATAATATCTGGATGGTGACCCTCATCTTCTGAAACTTTTCCGACTTCATTAACAAATTTTTGACTATCTATAAAATTTTTAAAATTAAATTTTTTTTCTAAAAGATAGGCTTTTTTATCGTTTTGAACAATCTCCCATCCATCGACTTTTTTTTGATATTTATGAATTTCAGAAATATCAAAGGCTTTTACTCCACCCTCACAAGGAACACATTTTTTATCTAATAAATCGCTCATAATTAAAATGGAGCGGGCAAAGGGGATCGAACCCTCGACCTTCTCGTTGGCAACGAGACGCTCTACCACTGAGCTACGCCCGCTTATTTTATTAATAGTAAAGCTATTAGCTTTTTAGTAATTAAGCAAGTGACAAAATGATTAAATTAGAAATGAACTTCACCAAGATTAAAAAAAATCCTATCAAATTAAAATTTATAATTTATTTGTTAATTTTTTTTTCTAATAATCTAATTCAGATAAATTTTTTTTAAAGACATAATTTAATTTTTCGATGAAATTAGTATCAAAATTTTTTTGCCAATTATTTTTAGGTCCCAGATGAAAAAAAGGTATTTTTTTTTCTTTTTCACGTGAGATTATAAACTCACTAAATCCGTTAGTTTTTTCTATCTTTTTTAAGTTTTCAAATGATGTTGTTTTAACTGCGTTTTTTGCTTTTTCTCTGCTAAATCCCTTTTTGTTATTTGTTAGTTTATCTATAAATTCAATTATCTCTTTAAATACAAAAAAAGTTTCTTTTAATAAATCTTCATATCTTAAAAATTTTAATGGTATTAATCTATTATTTTTCCAAGATTGATAATTTTTTTCCCAAGAACTGATAAACTGATAATCGCTGTAATCTTTTTTTTTTTTAAAATCATAAGTAAAGCTATTCTCATCCTGCATAATATTTAATGCCTTATCGTTATTAATTTGAAAATGTCTAGACATAGAGTCTAGGACATTTCTTGGATCTCTAACAATATAAATTCCACCAAGTGTGTTTTTTTGATTCGTGAAATCATTTTGACCTATTTTGACTAAAGCATTGTGAGTTTTAAAAAATCTAATTTTCTTATCTAAATTAATCTTTTCTTGTGCTGCAACCCATAATCGAATTGTATCCCCTGGTTTTCCTATGTCATACTTGAAATTATCGAAGTACTCCTTTAAAGGAAATTGACTTATGTTTGTCAATTGCTGGTCTCCTAAAAATAAACCGTCCTTAGTGTAATAATATGCACTAATTAAAGATCTTAACCATGTATTTCCATTTTTTGGGTAAGATGCAAGCCAAATAATCATTTATTTAATCTTTAAAATTTTTTTAATTTTATTAGTATATATGTTTTTTGATTTATGAAACTTCCAAAAATAATACCCATTTTTCCATTGAGTAACTTCATAATTTTTCCAAAAACCACTGTTCCTCTAAATATTTTTGAACCAAGATATGTAGATATGATCAACGATATTATGAAATCAAATAAATTATTTGGTATGGCTCAACCCAAAACTACAAAAAATCTTGGGGATGCAAAAATACCAATTCTACATAATGTTGGATGCTTAGGTAAGATAATTAGTTTTAAAGAAACTGATGACGGTAGATATTTAATTGAGTTGAAGGGTATAATTAGATTTGAAATTATTAAAGAAATAAATTCAAACAAAAAATACAGAGAATTTGAAATAAATTTTAATAACTTTTCAGATGATCTAAATGAAAAAAAAGAAGATTTAAAATTTTCAGATCTGGAGCTAATTTTCAAAGATTTGAGATTATTGTTTGAAAAAAAAGGTTTTATAATTAATTGGAGAGACTTAGAAAAACAAAGTTTAGATGAAATAATTAACGCTCTTGCAATGACTTCGCCATTTAGCTTAGAAGAGAAACAGGTTTTATTAGAAGCTAAAAACTTAAATGTCCGAAAAACAAAGATTGCCGAAATTTTAAATACCTATTCTTATGATGAATTTGAAAATACCACACTTCAATAAGTTATAAATTTATACCCATATCAGCAATTTTTTTAAAATATTTATTAATTAATTTATTTTTACCAATTAGTTTTACGCTTCTGTCTATAAATTTTTTTTTAAATCTACCTTTTGAATTAAAACTTTCATAAATGAAATCTATTCCCTCACTAAAAATAAAATTTCTACTCTTTGTTGTATTTTGAAATTCAACACAAACACTTTTATCTAAAGATAGGCCTAACTCAACTTTATCATTAATTATTTCTAATAATCTGGAAATATCCCTTATAGACATATTAAATCCTTGTCCAGCTAATGGGTGAAGCTTATGTAATAGATCACCAAATGCTAAAATATTATTTCTATAATAATGTCTTAAGTTTGAAGAGGATAATTTAAATTTTGAAATTTTATCAATATTCCTTATCTCATAATCTAAATTAAATTTTTTAATCACGGACTCAATATTTATTTCGGTATTAAAATTTTTTGTTCTTATAGAATAAACGATTGAAGTTTTTTCTCTGGATATTGGTAAGAAAGCTATTGGACCTTTATTTGTAAAAACCTGGAAAGCCGTATTATTAAATTTTAGTTTTTTATGATTTATAACCGTAGTAAATGCAATGCTATTATACTCTTTTTCAAATTTTTTGTGAAAAAACTTTTTTGTTATCTCATGTTTTAAATCGCAATTAATCAATAAATCATAATCAGTTTTATTTAAGCTTTTATATCCAATATCTTTTTTAAATTTAAAAAATCTATTTTTTTTTAGCTCCAAACATAATTGATTCGTTATTTTATAATTTTTCATAATAGAAAAAAGACCTCTATCCTGATCTTCAAATTTAATTATTTCTTCATTTGCAGAATTTTCTGAGTAAATTTTAATTTTTTTAATTGGCCACAAAATTTTATTAATATTTGATATATTCGTATTGAAGTAATCTATGTTTGATCTTGATAGTCCTATAGTACGAGTTTTATCTATATTGATTTTTTTGTTCTTATAAAAAATATCAACAAAAATCTGCTTATTTATTAAAGCTTTTGCCAAAGCTAAACTAGTTAGGTTATTACCAATTATACAAACTTTCATAATAAATTTAATTTTAACAAGAAAAATTAGATGATACAAAGTGATAAATTTGATTCATCAAATATGAATATAAAAAAAATTACCCTAGAAACCTCAAGTTTTGTTGCAAAAAGATTAACGGAAATATTTGGATTTCTGGTATTGCTTGCTGGTTTTTTGTTATTAATTTCTTTAGTCTCGTATTCTGCTGATGATCCTAATTTTATATTTACTGAAAATATTGAAATCAAAAACTTACTAGGTATACAGGGTAGCTATATATCTGATTTTTTTTTTCAATCTATTGGTTTAATTTCATACTTATTTTCTATCACACTTATTTTTACCGGCATTAATATAATTTTTAAAAAAGTTTTTTTTTTAATAATTGAAAATATTTTTTACTCAATTTTATACTCATTAATTGGTTCATTATTTTTTAGTCATTTCTATAATACTACTTTTGTACTTTTTATTAATGGTAATGGTGGATTTGTTGGTACTTATTTAAATGAAAATATTTTCACTAATTTAATAACACTTAATAGTAATATATCTTATTACTTTTTAATTATTTTGATTACTGGCCTATTTTTAAAAAGTATCAATTTTAATGTAAAAAAAATTCTTAAACTTTTTCAAAATATGAATTTATTTTTCACTAAAAGAAATAAAAATTACACAGATAAAAGTGAAATAATAGATGAATATATACCTCAAGAAGAAATCAAAAATCTAATTCAAGAAGACTTGCCCTTCATAAAAGCCGATGAGATAAAAGGATTAAAAAAATTAGAATTTAAATTACCTAGTTTGGATTTACTTAAAACTCCCCCAAAAAAGGAAAGAGAAAATCCAAAGAAAAGTAATTATAATGATCCTGAATTTTTAGAAAAGATATTGTTAGACTTTGGTGTGGATGGAAAAATTAAAAGAGTAGGTAATGGTCCTGTAGTAACTTTAAATGAATTTGAACCAGCTGCTGGTGTAAAAGTTTCTAAAATTATTAATCTTTCTGATGATATTGCAAGAAATACTAGTTCAGAGTCTGCAAGAATTTCAACAATACCTGGCAGTAACACTATTGGTATTGAAATACCAAATTCATCAAGGGAAAATGTTTATTTAAGTGAAATTTTACATAACTCTAATTTTCAAAATAAAGAAATAAAATTACCAATTGCTCTTGGCAAAAATATATCTGGAGAACCAATAATTAGCGATTTATCATCAATGCCTCATTTATTAATTGCTGGGACAACAGGATCTGGAAAATCAGTATGCATTAATACAATAATATTATCGATTCTTTATAGACATACACCAGATAAGTGTAAGTTTATTTTAATAGATCCAAAAATGCTTGAACTTTCAACTTATGAAGGGGTGCCGCATTTATTGTGCCCTGTAATTACAGAAGCAAAAAAAGCTGCATCGGTTCTGGGTTGGGTAGTTAAAGAGATGGAAAGTAGATACAGATTAATGACTAAGGAGGGTGTAAGAAATATTGATGGGTATAATTCAAAACATAAACTGCCTATGCCTTATATTGTTGTGGTGGTAGATGAAATGTCCGATTTAATGTTAGTAGCTGGTAAAGAGATTGAAAATTATATTCAAAAATTATCTCAGATGGCAAGAGCTGCTGGTATTCATATAATTATGGCTACTCAAAGACCTAGTGTTGATGTGATAACTGGTACAATAAAAGCTAACTTTCCAACACGTATATCATTCCAAGTGACTTCCAAGATTGATAGTCGGACTATATTAGGAGAACAAGGTGCTGAACAATTGCTGGGCAGGGGTGACATGTTGTATATGTCATCTGCAAATAGGATTGTGAGAATACACGCTCCGTTAGTCTCTGATGATGAGATTGAAAAAATAAATAATTTTTTAAGATCTCAAGCTGAACCAGATTATGTTGATGAAATACTTAACTTTGTAGATGAAAAAGAAATAAATGACGACTTAAACAACTTAAATGACAAGGATGAACTTTATCAGAAAGCATTAGATATAGTTAAAACAGAAGGTAAGGCTTCAACGTCTTTTTTACAAAGGAAACTACAAATTGGATATAATCGAGCTGCAAGAATTGTTGATATGATGGAAGCAGAAGGAATTGTAAGTAAAGCTAATCATGTTGGAAAACGTGAAGTTCTTTAATGGTAAAAAGTTTTACAATTTTGTTTTTATTTATCTTAATGACTCAAGCATCAGCATCTATTAAAGACAAAATAATTCAAAATTTGAAAGCCACTAATAATTTATCGTTTAATTTTGAGCAAAATGTAAATGGCAGAACCCAAAATGGCAATTGTACTTTATCATTTCCAAAAAAAATTTTTTGTGAATATAATTTAGAAAATAATAAAATTCTAGTTTCTAATGGTAAATCAATAGCTATTAAAACCTCTACAAGCTATTATCTCTATCCTCTTAAGCGAACACCGCTTAGTTTAATTTTAGACAAAGACTTTTTGATAAAAAAAATTCAAGATTTAAATGAAAGGAAAATAGATAATAAATTTGTAAATTTTAAATTTTTTGAAAATGATTTCGAAATAAGTATATTTTTTGATATTAAAAATTATAATTTGATTGGTTGGCAAACAACTGATATATATCAAAATTTAAGTATTACTTTCATTTCTTCAGTAAAAAGAAACCAAAAATTAAAAATTAACTTATTTAGTTTGCCCAAACAAAATTAAATTACAACAGACTCTTTTTTAAAAATTTTCATTCCTCTTGATATATAATTGTTTAAAGCATTTTTGTGGTCTAGGGAACAAGTGTGAACCCATACTCTATTAATATTTTCAGAAAAAGAGTTCTCAATTGCTGACGACAAAAGGTATGAGCCTAATTTTTTATTTTGATATTCTTTTAATAAACCTAAATAAGCGATTTCAGTTTCTTTTCTATCTCTGTGAAAAATAAGTTCGAAATAACCTACTAAATCTTTTTTTTTTTTTAAAATATAAGTTTTCACTTTTTGATCAGATATATACTGGATCCACTGTTTATCTGTCCAAGTTAGTCTATCGGTCCATCGATGTTGCTTTCCTATCTGCTTGTAAAAAAATTTGTTGATCTGAAAATCTGCTGGTTCATTAAAATCGATATGGTATTCTTCTGGAAAAAACTTAGGTGATTTTAAGTCTTTAAGTGAATTAATCTCTAAATAATTTCTCTCAACTTTTATACTCACTCAACCATCTTTCCAACTTTTTCACCTCCAAACAAATGAAAGTGTAAATGAGGTACCTCTTGGCCGCCATGTTCAGAAATATTTGCTAAAGCTCTATAACCTTTACCTGTATCTACTGATATATTGAGCTTTTTTGCAACTAAATTTATACCCTTTATTAGACCCACCATCTCTTCCGCGGAGGCTTTTTGACTAAAATCATCGAGATTGACATATTTTCCTTTAGGAATAACTAATGCATGAATCTTTTTTTGTGGGTTAATATCGTGAAATGATAATACATAATCATCTTCATAAATCTTTTTACAGGGGATTTCACCCCTCAAAATTTTTGCGAAAATATTGTTATCATCATATGTCATTGTAAGACCTCAAGCTTCTCATTTATGCTGGTTATTTTTCCTCCTCTTAAATTGGCATCAACTATGGCACATTCATAATATGCAAAAGATGTTTCCTCTGCTACTTGTTTCATTTCCAAACATTTTGACTTATTTTTAACCAATAAATGCTCATTTAATTTGGGAGGATCGCCCAAGTACATCATTAAAGCTATAACCTCTCCTTGTCTTTCAAAATCAGCTGCTTCTTCTAATTTATCGACTCTATCAGAAACACCAATTTCAAAATTTTTAAAAGCTTCGTAGCCTTTATAGCCAATAAAACCTAATATTAAAAAAAATATAATTTTAATTTTACTCACTAGATTTTTTTCTTTTTTCTAATTCTTCCTCTATATCCTCAATCTTAATGTTATGAGCTTCAAGATAAATTATCAAATGGTAAAATACATCAGCAGCTTCGTGTATTTTGTTGGTATCTTTATCTACAGCCTCAATTAATTCATTTATTTCCTCTAAAACTTTTGATTTACTAAATGATTTATCTAATAATAATTTATTAGTATAAGATCCATCGACTGGTTTTTCTTTCCTTTCGCGCGCAAGTTTAAATAAGCTTTCTAAAGTATTAAGCATATTAAATTCTAACAGGAATTTCTTTTGAGTCCAAATAATCCTTAGCTTCTTTAATAGAATATTTTCCATAGTGGAATATAGAGGCTGCCAAAACAGCACTAGCTTTTCCTAATTTAATTCCATCCACTAGATGATCTAAATTACCCACCCCGCCAGATGCAATAACTGGAATATTTACTTTAGATGAAATTTTTGACATGAGATCAATATCATAACCTAGTTGTGTTCCATCTCTATCCATAGAAGTTACTAATAACTCTCCTGCACCATTTCTTTCCATTTGTTCTGCATACTCCAAGGCATCAATACCACTATTATTTCTTCCTCCGTGAGTAAACACTTCCCACTTATCTCCATTTTTTTTAGCATCAATCGCAACTACAATGCACTGAGACCCAAATTTTTTTGAACTATCGATAACAACTTTTGAATTTTCAACTGCTGCAGTATTTATCGAAACTTTGTCAGCCCCACAACTAAGTAATTTATTAATATCGTCAACACTTCGAACACCACCTCCAACAGTCAATGGAACAAAACATTTTTTGGAAGTTTTTTTGACAACATCGAAAATAATATTTCTATTTTCATTAGATGCAGTTATATCAAGAAAACAAATTTCATCTGCTCCACCATCACTATAAATTTTAGCCTGCTCTACTGGATCACCTGCATCCTTCAAATCAACAAAGTTAATACCTTTAACTACACGCCCATTCTTAACATCTAAACAAGGAATAATTCTACATTTAAGCATCTAATTTTCGATTATCTCTAAAAGAAAAGTTTCCCCACTTAAATCTGGTATATTCAAAATGTCGTTTTTTATACAATTTTTTAATATGTCTATTTCATTACATTTTAATTCAAATAATTTTGACTCAGTTGATGAATTTACATAAATTTTATTATCATAAATTTGAAGCCTACCTGCAACAGAACTTTCAAAAAAGTTTTGAATATCCCCCTCATAAATTCCTGATAATTTTTTTGTTTGAGTGTTAAATGAAACTATTCGAGATTGACCAAATATCCTGTCAGACCCTTTATTATCAAAAATTAAAATTTTTTTGTTATCCATTAATCTTGGACTGTGTTGTGTTACCATGTTACCAACAAAATAATTTTTTATATTATTTTCTTGATCGTACAATACAATTGAGTCCAGTGATCCAAAGCTCACATAGATATCACCTATATTCGAGTTAAAAAAACTGTTTTTATCATCAATATTTTTAATAACTCTTACATCATTCAAATGTAAAGGATCATCACATTGAAAATTATATTTCTTGTTATTCAGCTCTTCAATTTTCCATAAATTCTCAAATAAATTATAAGTTTTTATATGTGATCCATCTTGTAAATCGAAGACATCAATAGTTTCATATGGAAAAATACTATTATTACAATCTTTAAAATTATTTAAGAATTTTTTTTGATATTTTATTGGATATGAGCTTGGCCTGCTAGTTGGTATATAAAGTTTATTATCGAAAACGTCTCCCCAATGATGGAAATAAAAATCAAATTCTTTTTTCCAAATAACTTCTTCTATCTTAAAATCAGAATTAAGTTTTGTTTTGGTTAAAAAACTCAAATTATAATACAAAAATTCGTACTCTAGATCGTTAACCTTTTTAATATAAATAGGTAAAATTTTGTCATCTTTACTTAATGAATCAAAAATTTCATAAAGTTTTTTTTTTTTTGTATCCAAAACATAAACATTTTCAAAACCCTCTTTTCTTATAATAATTTTTCCATCAAATTCGTAATTAAAAGCCAAATCATCAATATTTAATTGTTTCATCTTTTGACCTAATGTGAAAACTTTTTTTACTTTGT
>CABXSO010000017.1 GCA_902514945.1 uncultured Pelagibacteraceae bacterium
GGGTAACACAAAATAACTTGAGATTAGTAAAAAAATTGAAACAAAAAATAATGCTTTTTTATTTTCAAAAATATTAAATTTATTCTTGTTCTGATTGTATTTTTTTAAATCTCTAAATTTGTCAAAAAAACTTTCAATCTTTCGATCTAAACGTATAAATTTTTTTTTAATGG
Source organism: uncultured Pelagibacteraceae bacterium (assembly GCA_902514945.1). Taxonomy (GTDB): domain Bacteria; phylum Pseudomonadota; class Alphaproteobacteria; order Pelagibacterales; family Pelagibacteraceae; genus Pelagibacter. The sequence goes on from CABXSO010000017.1 coordinate 174, forward strand.
GAGTGCTCTTATTTTTTGTAGATTTTGACCTACTCAATTCAGCAAAAAAACTTTCTATAATCTTATTTATTGATAATAATAATTTTTGAAATTTTTTTTTATAAAATTTTAAATTAAACATAAATTGTTCAAACTTATAAATAAATTATTTAAATGGTAAACTCTGATTATTTAAAAAATCTCAATGAAGCGCAAAAGCAAGCAGTTTTATCTTTAGATGGACCATTATTAATTGTTGCCGGAGCTGGTTCTGGTAAAACTAAAGTTTTAACTAGTAGAATTGCTCATATAATTAAAGAAAAGAGAGCTTTTCCAAATCAAATTCTTTCAGTGACATTCACAAATAAAGCTGCAAAAGAAATGCAAGACAGAGTAAGTAGAATTTTAGGTTCCTCTGCTGTTGGTCTTTCCTGGTTAGGCACATTTCATTCTATTTGTGCGAAACTATTAAGAAAACATGCTTCAGCAGTCAATTTAAATTCTAACTTTACAATTGTTGATACCGATGATCAAATCAGACTAATTAAAAATATTTGCAAAGCAGAAAATATTGATGTCAAGCAACTTGCTCCTAGGTACGTTATTGCAATTATAGATAAATGGAAAAATAGAGGGTTATATCCAAGTGATGTAAGAGTTGACTCTAAAGATGTATATGAAAAAACAATTTTACCGGTTTATAAAATTTACCAACAAAAACTAATAGAATTAAATGCCTGCGACTTTGGAGATTTAATTTTACATTCAGTAAAAATATTAGAAAAAAATAAAGATATTAGAGAAATTTATTCGAAGAACTTTAAATATATATTGGTAGATGAATATCAGGATACAAACTTTATACAAAGTCAGTGGCTAAATTTACTAGCAGAAAATAATAACAACATATGTTGTGTTGGAGATGATGATCAATCTATTTATAGTTGGCGTGGTGCTGAAATAAAAAATTTTTTAGAATTTGATAAAATTTATAAAGATACAAAAGTAATAAGGCTTGAACAAAATTATAGATCTTCAAAAAATATTTTATCTGTTGCATCGTCATTAATTGCTAATAATCAAAATAGAGTTGGGAAAAAATTAAAATCAACGATGGATGAGGGTGATTTAATTAAATTAAATTGTTTCAAAAATGGTAAAGACGAGGCAATTGGTGTCTCTGACGAAATAGAACAAATTAAAAAAAATTTCTCACTTAACAATATCGCGATTTTAGTGAGAGCCATTTTTCAAACTAGAGAATTTGAGGAGCGTTTTTTGAAGATTGGTATGCCCTATCGAATTTTAGGTGGAATTAAATTTTATGAGAGAGCTGAAATAAAAGATTGTGTAGCTTACTTAAGATTAGTAAACCAAGAAAAAGATGATTTAGCTTTTGAGCGAATAGTTAACAATCCTAAAAGGTCTATTGGTGAAAGTACTATTAAAACTATTCACGAATATTCAAAAAAAAATAAGATTAGTTTGGAAAGCTCAGCAAGAAAAATGCTAATAGAAAATTTGATAAAACCTAAAACTAAAATAGGTTTAAATTTTTTTTTAGATTTACTTTCAAAATGGAGAAACGATTTAAAAATTAAAAAGTTTAATCATGTAAAGTTGCTACAGATTCTTTTAGATGAATCAGGATATTCTGCGATGTTAAAAAATAAAAAAGACCTCGAAAACGAAAATCGATTAGAAAATATAAAAGAATTATTAAGTGCTATGAAAGAGTTTGATAATTTAGAGAGTTTTTTAGATCATGTGTCACTTGCTACATCTATTGATCAAGATTGGGAAGGCGAAAAAATAAATATGATGACAATGCATGCGTCTAAAGGATTGGAGTTTGATGTAGTTTTTTTACCTGGATGGGAAGAAGGACTATTTCCGCACCAAAAATCAATTGAAGAAAAAGGACAAAACGGTTTGGAGGAAGAGAGAAGATTAGCATACGTTGGTATTACAAGAGCAAAAAAAAATGCAATTATTTCTTTCTCTATGAATAGGTTCTATCAAGGGGATTGGATAAATAGCATGGCATCAAGATTTATTGATGAGCTTCCAGAAAATAACTTAGAAAAAAATTCTTTTTTTGAGGAAAATAACGATACATTTGGAGAATTTGAATTTAATCAAGATTTTGAATTGGATGATGAAACCAAAAGAAGTCCTGGTTGGATTCGATATCAAAAAAGAATTAAATGATTAAAAAAAAAATAAATAGACTTCGAAAGCAGTTTAAAAATTTTGGTATTGATGGATATATTATACCAAAAAATGATGAGTTTTTTTCAGAATATGCAAAAAATGATCGGCTAAGATATATTTCAAACTTTACTGGGTCTGCAGGTTACGCAGTTATTTTAAAAAGCAAAAATTACCTATTTGTGGATGGAAGATATACTATTCAAGCAAAAATTGAGAGTGGTAAACACTTTAAGATTGTAGATTATTTCAAGATGATAAATACGAGTGTTTTTAAAAACTTAAATGTAGGAATAGATCCAAAATTGTTTACTTCTGAGCAAATACAGAAATTTTTTTTGAAAAATAATAAAGTAACTAACATCAATGAAAATCTTGTTGATAATTTCCTGGCGACACAAAATAAAAAAAATCCTCCTTTTTATTCAATTGATGAAAAAATTTCTGGTAAAAGTCATTTACAAAAAATTTCTAAAGTTACGGCTTATTTAAAGAAAAATAAATCTGATTATTTATTTGTTACTGCTCCAGAAAATATTGCGTGGTTATTAAATATTAGAGGAAGTGACAATCCAACAAGTCCTATACCTAATTGTAATCTTATTCTTAGTAAAGAAAAAAAATTTTATTTAATTGTTGAAAAAGATAAGTCAACGAAACTTTTAAGTGAAAAAAAATTAAAAAAATCACAGATTATTGATCCAAAAAATCTTAATAATTTTTTGAAAAAATTAAAAAATAAAAAAGCTATAATAGATAAAAATACATGTTCATTATATCTTGAAAAATTACTTAAAAAAAAATTCAAACTTATAAAAAAGGAAGACCCAATCTATTTACTTAAATCAATTAAAAATAAGGTTGAGATCAAAAATATGATGAATACACACGTCATTGATGGTGTTGCTTTAACGAAATTCATTTATTGGATTAAGAATAAAAAAAAATTAAATATAACTGAAGTAGATGCTCAAAATAAATTAGAAAAAATGAGAAAAATGAATTCAAAATATTTATTTCCTAGTTTTAATACAATTGCTGGAAGTGGAAAAAATGGAGCTATAGTTCATTATAAAGCTACAAAAAATAAAACTAAATTTTTAAAAAAAGATGAAATATTTTTATGTGACTCAGGTGGTCAATACAAATTTGGTACAACCGATGTTACAAGAACTATCTGTTTTTCAGATCAAAATAAAAATGTAAAAAAAATATTTACAAATGTCCTAAAAGGACACATTGCTGTTGCTGAAACAAAAATTAGTAAAAAAACTACTGGAAAATTAATCGATGTAGAGGCAAGAAAATTCCTCAAAAAAGATGGATTAGATTATAATCATGGCACTGGGCATGGAGTTGGTTTTTTTCTTAACGTTCACGAGGGTCCTCAGGCCATTTCGAAAACAAATTCAATTAAAATCCAAGAAGGTATGATATTAAGTAACGAACCTGGTTATTACGAGAAAGGTAAGTTTGGAATACGTATTGAAAATTTAATTTATGTGAACAGGGTTAAAGGAAAATTATTTTTTAAAAATCTTACTTTAGCTCCAATTGAAAAAGATTTAATTGATTTTAAACTTTTAAATAACAAAGAAAAAAATTATCTTTTCAATTATAATCTTGAAGTTTATTCAAAAATATCACCTTTTTTAAATAGAAATGAAAAAAAATGGTTAGCAAGTTTTATTTAAGCATTTTTAACCAAGACGATTGATCTAAAATTTTTACCTTTAAATTTTTTGCTGCTTCAACTTTTCTATTGGTTGGTTTTTCGCCTACAATCAGATAATCAAGTTTTTTTGTGACATTGCTTACTATTGATCCTGAATTTTGTTCAACTATAGATTTAGCTTCTGAGCGACTCATACTTGATAGTTTACCCGTAAGCATAAACGTTTTATTATTGAATATCCCATTATTTTTTTGACTTTCAGCATCTTTTACTTTGAGTAATTTATCAAGGTTATTTAAAACATTTAAATTTGTATTATTCTTAAAAAAACTTTTAATCGATTTGATTTGCGTTTCTCCAATTCCATCAATATTTATCAAATCATCAAAATTATTATTTTTTGATAATGCAATAAAGTTTTTTGATGATCTTAAGTTTTTAGATATTAATTTTGCATTTTCTAATCCAATATGTCTGATTCCTAATGCATAAATAAATTTTTCAAAAGAAATTATTTTTCTCAAATTTATTGAATATTTCAAATTAGCTACAGATTGTTTTCCCCATCCATCTAATGTTTCTATTTTTAAGAAATCGAGTTTGAATATATCTTGAGGAAGTCTAATTAATTTCAAATTCCAAAAATTTTCAACAATCTTTTTTCCAAAACCTTCGATATTCAGAGCATCTTTTGAAACAAAATGTTTTATTTTTTCAATAGCCATTTTCTCACATTCATAGCCCTCACTTGAACATCTTCTAACTGCATCCTCTTTTTTGGTAGTAAGATTAAAATCTTTTACAGTTTTAGATCCACAAGATGGACAAGTTTTAGGGAAAAAAAATTTTTTCGAGTTTTTATTTCTTAACTTCAAGTCAACAGAAATTACGTGAGGAATAACATCTCCAGCTCTTTCAATTAGTACTGTATCTCCTATTCTAATATCTTTTCGAATTATTTCTTCTTCATTATGAAGAGTAGCATTAGAAACTATAACACCACCTATGTTTACAGATTTAATTTTTGCTACAGGTGTAAGTGCTCCGGTTCTTCCAATCTGGATTTCTATATTCTCTATCACAGAGATGCCACTATTTGCTGTGAATTTGTGAGCTACTGCCCATCTTGGAGCATTTGCAACATAACCTAGTCTTTTTTGTAACTTAAAATTATTTATCTTGTAAACAATCCCATCAATATCAAAATCTATTTCACCTCTTTTTTTTTCAATATCATTATAATTCTTAACTAAACCATCTATTGTTTTTATTGTTTTGTTTAGTGGATTAGTTTTAAAGCCCCATTCTTTTAGTTTTTCTAAGTATTCACTTTGCGATTTAATTTTTAAACCTTTCTCAAAACCAAATGTATATGCGATAAATTTTAAAGGTATTTTATCTGTTTCATTAGGATCTTTTTGTCTCAGAGAGCCAGATGCAGCGTTTCTTGGATTTGCAAATTTGTTAGCTAATTTTTTAAAATCACTATTCTGAATAAATACTTCACCTCGAATATCAATTTCTTCTGGGAAATCTTTTGAATTTATTTTATTTGGTATATCTTTGATAGTTTTTAAATTTTCTGTTATATCCTCTCCTTCTTTTCCATCACCTCTTGATAGACCGGTTATAAATTTTCCATTCTTAAAAATCAAAGATGCTGATATACCATCTATTTTAGGCTCAGCGCTATACTCCATAATCTGTTTTGAGTCCTCGTTTAAAAAGTTAAAAATTTTCTTTTCGAAATTTACGAGATCTTCTCTATCAAACGCATTACTAAGTGATAACATTGGTATTTTATGTTTTACCTTTTTGAACAATTTAGAGGGTCTAAAACCTACGGAATTTCTTGGAGAATCTTTATGACTTAAGAAATCATACTTTTTTTCAAGATTAAGTATTTCCAGTTTTAATTTGTCAAAAATGAAATCTTTTACTAATGGTTCGTTTAAATCATAGTAATGTTTGTTATATTTATTGAATAATTTAATTTTTTTTAAATATTTTTGATTAATTTTCTCATCAATCATTTTTAAAAAAGACTTTTAATTTTACTTAATATTTTACTTTTCTCTTTTTTTCTTTTAGGAACGGACACGTTATATTCTTTATTAAAAATTTTGTATGTTTCTTTATACCATTCTCCAGAATTGTAATTATAACCCAGTAACGATGCATATTTGAGAGACTCTTTCTCCATACCTAAAATATAATAAATCTCTACTAGTCTATGTATTGCCTCTTCAACGTGATCTGTGGTCTCGTAATTATTAAGAACATTTTTAAATCTATTAAGCGCTGGAATCCATTTTTTTTTTTTTATATAATGTCTTCCGATATAAACCTCTTTCGCTGCTAATATATCATTAATTAAATCGATCTTATATCTTGCGTCATACGCATAATCAGTGTCGGGAAAGTTTTCTATAATTAAAACAAGTTCTTTTTTAGATAAAACTAGAGGAGCTAGATCTTTTTTCTCTCCCTCTATAGTTTCATAATAACACATAGCTAAGAGATAATGCGCATAAGCCATGTTTTTATCTTTTGGATAAGTTTTAAAATATCTTTTAAGATTTTCAATTGCCAATGAATAATAATCTTGAAGATAATATGAATACGAGGCCATCAAAACTGATTTTGATGCCCATTGAGATTGTGGCATTAAAACTTCAACTTCTAAAAATTTTTTACCTGCTGCAAAATAGTCACCTGTATCTAAAAAATTCATACCCTTATTGTAGGCTGAAATCATTTCATCATTTTGGCTAGTCTCTTTAATTAATTTAACCTTCTCTACTTCCTTACTGCAAGAGTGTAAAAATATTAATGTAAGAAATATTAAAAATATTCTAATTTTAAACATAATAATAACTATATATATCTTAAAAAAAATTATAAAGATTATTATATTAAGCTATCGATCTAAGTAAACTTCTGTTTATAAGTGTGTGAGGAAGTGTTCTTTCTTGAATCTCAATTATAGAAAAGTTTCTTTTGTCCTTAAATACTTTCCTCAATAAATTATTTGTCATAAAATGACCTCCTTGAGAACAATTTACACTTGCTATCATTCTATATCCGCAAGTAAAAAGATCGCCTATACAATCTAATATTTTATGATTAACAAATTCTTTTGAGTTTCTTAAACCTTCTGGATTTAAAACATGCTTATCTTTTACAACTATCGCGTTGTCTAAACTTCCGCCCTTTGCTAAGCCGTTTTTCTTAATTGTCTGTATATCTTCATATAAACAAAAGGTTCTAGAGTTAAATATATCTGTTAGATCATCCTCATAAACATTTATTTTATTTTTTTGGTTACCTATGATTTTGTTTTGATATTTAAGTTGAAAATCTATATCTAAGCTTAATTTAGAGGGTTCAATTGAAATAAATCTTTCGCTATTTTTAAATTCTACTTTTTTATTTATCTTTATAATTTTTATTGGCTTATTACTTAGCTCTAAACCTACTGATAAAATTTTACTTATAAAAAATTTAGCAGAGCCATCTAAAATTGGTACTTCTTCGTTATCAATTTCAACCAAGGCATTATCAACTCCCATTCCAAAAAGGGCTCCCATTAAGTGTTCTATTGTTGATACCTTGACCCCATAATTGTTAATTATAGTTGTGTTGAGAGCTGTATTACTTACGTTCATAAAATTTGGATAAATAAGATTATTTTCTTTTAAATCAATTCTTTTAAAAACTATTCCTGTGTCTGGGGCAGAGGGTTTTACGCAAACATTTACTCGTATCCCGCTATGAAGTCCTATTCCACTAAAAGAAACTTTTTTCTTTATTGTTTTTTGATTTAATAATGACACATAGGACTTTTAATCTTCAGCGAACAAAAATAAAAAACAACAAATATTACGAGAAAATACAAATTTAGTTAAAAAAATTAAAGAATTTCTCAAAAAAACCTAATTTTTTGGAATTTCCACTAGTTAAATGCACTTCATTTTCATTAAAACCATCTAAGATTTTTTGTGCAGTTCTATAGATATTGTCATTTTTATCATCTAAAAAACTATTAAGATAATTAAAACTCAATGTTCTATCCAAAGAAATTTGGTACTTACTAAGAACACCTTCTAAAGTTTTTAAAATTTTTTTAGGTAAGCATATATAACTTATTTCAATACAAAAATTTTTACTGTTTTTTTTTTCTGGTAAAGTCTTAAAATAAGCTCCATCAACATAAAACTTATCAATCTTCATATGAAGAATCTCAAAATCTTCTAATGTTTTCTTACAACAACTTTTTGCATCTAAAAGTAATTGATGAACAGAATTTGAATTAATAATAATATTATCAAATTTATTTTTAATTGATAAATGGATTGAAAAAATACTCTGGTTATTGATAATTAAAAAAATATTTTTTACAAATTCGTTAAGCTCTTTTTCTATTTTAAAAATGTTTTCATTTAAAAAATTATCTAAAAATTCAAAATCAATTTTATTACTTTTATTATTCGTAGAAGACTCTTTTTTATAAACAAAATCATTATTAGAATTTAATGCAACTATTGTAAATTTATTAAGGCTTAAAAAAAGAAATATTCTATTTCCTAAACTATTTATCATTTAATATTATTTGATCTTTTTGGCGAAAATCAATTAAAAACTTGTTCTTAAATTTATCTTCATCAGATAAACGAACAAACAAATTTAAATCTTTTTCAACATTATTTTTTGACAATTTAATCAAATATCCTTTAGATGTTTCAATATCCCATCTTTTTGATTTGAAATAATATAATTTTATTATGTTTTTAAAATCAAAATTTGATTTGTCAATTTCATTTTTAAAATTTAAAAATTCATTAAGATCTAAATCACCAAATACAAATGGTAAATCAGAAATCAAATTATCATTAAGAATTAATTTTCCATTTGATCCAATCAAATAATCAAAACCATTTCTTTTTGTTTGTGCAAGTATTTTTGTTTTCTGTATAAATATCTTTAAGGTTGATGGATAATTTTTGTATATTTCAAATTGTTCAATTATATTAATTGAACTAATTTTTTTTGTTAAATATTTCTTATCTAAATTAAAAATATTTTTGAAATTTGCATCACTTATAATACTTTCAATTTTTTTTTCCTCATCAGGATTTAGACCAGTGATCTCTACTTTTTTAATTTTTGGGAAACTAGTATTAATTAATGAAATATTATTTACTGATACGAGAAAAAAAAATAATAATAAGTAAATTGTAATTTTTTTACTTATTAATAGATGCATCTTTTAAAATTAATTTAATTAGATTAATGAAATTAATTCCAATATAGGCTGATATCTCTGGAACTAAAGATAGTTTTGTCATTCCGGGTTGTGTATTAATTTCTAAAAGATAAAATTTTCCTTTAAAATATTTAAAGTCTGATCTAGTAACTCCTCTACACCCCATCAAATTATGTGCTTTTAAAGTAGTATCCATGAGAACTTTGTATTTTTTTTTCGGCAAGTTTACTGGAATTATATGCTCTGTCTTAGCATTAGAATTGTATTTTGCCTTATAATCGTAAAATTTTCTTTTTGGTTTAAGTTCAATTGCCCCAAGTTTCTTCTTTCCAATTATAGCTGATTGAATTTCTCTCCCAGGAATAAATTGTTCTATCAATATTCTTTTATAATCTTTTAATAATTTTATATTTCTTGATAAGTTGTTCTTAGTGCAAATATACACATTCACACTAGAACCTTCATTGATTGGTTTAATTACAACTGGAAAGTTCAGCTTTTTTTTTACTAGACTTATAAGTTCTTTGCTATTTTTATTAAAAGTGTAAATGAAATATTTAGGTGTCAAAATTTTATTTTTTAAAAAAATTTTTTTAGAAATTTCTTTATCCATTGCTTTGGCGGAGGCAATCACACCTGAATGGGTGTAAGGTATACCTATTGTCTCTAAGATTGTTTGTATGTATCCATCTTCACCAAACTGACCATGTAACGCATTAAAAATGAAATTAGGTTTGAAATTTTTTGTTACAGATAATAATTTTTTGTCAGGTTCGCATGTTTTTACTAGATAATTATTTTTTATCAATTCTCTAGCAACCTGCCTTCCTGTCTCTAAGCTGATAATTCTTTCCTTTGAAATACCACCTGAAATTATCAAAATTTTTTTTTTCAAATTATTCTAATATTTTAATTTCTTTATCTAATTTTATGCCAGTTTTTTCTAGGACTTTTTTTGAGACAAAATCAATTAATCTTTTCATATCATTAAATGTTGCATTACCCTTATTTACAAAAAAATTTGAGTGTTTTTCTGAAATATATGCATCACCGAATTTGGTATCAATAGAGACTGACTCTCTTATCAATTCCCAAACTTTCTTATCTGTTTGATTTATCGGATTTTTAAAAGTACTTCCACCAGTTTTGATTCTCATTGGTTGATTTTTTTCTTTGAGTGATTTCATTTTTATTAATTCACTGTTTATTTTGTTATAATCACTTTTAATCCCTTTAAAGGAAGCACTCAAAAAAATCAAATCTTCAGACAAATCACTGTTTCTATAATCAAAATTTATTTCTTTTGACGGAATTGTTATTAAATTCCCTTTTTGATCTATTGCTTGAATAGAAAGAAGAATATCTTTAAATTCTTTTCCAAAACATCCAGCATTCATTTTAATTCCCCCACCGATAGACCCCGGGATACAGGATAAAAACTCAAAACCACTCAAATTATTTTCAGCAGCAAACGTGGATAAGCTATTATTTAAAACTGCACTACCAGAAATAATTACATCCTCTCTTAATAAAGATATTCTATTAAAATTTTTACTTAACTTAATCACAATTCCATCAAAAATATTATCTGAGATTAAAATGTTAGAACCTGCCCCAATAATAAAAATTTTTTCCTTATTATCGAGTAATTTGAGAAATTTAACCAAATCATTTAAATTTTCCGCTTTGTAAAAAACTTTGGACTTTCCTCCAATGTTAAACCAATTTTTTTTTTTTAAATCTTGATTATAAACTACATTTTTATCAAAGTCTTTTAATAGATCTTTAAGCTGATTTATCTGCATTACATTAATTCAGGTAATTTCTTCATCCAATTTGAAATTGAACCAGCACCCATTCCTATGACGATTTTGTTGCCATAAATATTTTGTTTAAGAAATTTTGCTAATTCAAAATTGTTTTTAATCATAAACAGTTTTACTTTTGAATTTCTAATTATTTCCTTTGCAAAATCGTTATAATAAAAACCTAATTTAATTTTTTCTCCAGCTGTATAAATAGGACATAAAATAATTGTATCTGCATCTCTGAAGCAATAAGAAAATTCACTCCTTAAATCTTTTAATCTTGACATTCTATGAGGTTGAAAAATGCATACTTTTTCATATTTTTCAAAAACTTTTTTTACTCCCTCTAAAACAGATTTTATCTCTGTTGGATGGTGAGCATAATCATCGTAAAAATCAACTCCATTAAATGTAAATATTTTATTAAATCTTCGCTGGACACCTTTAAAATTTTTCAAACCTTTTTTTATATTAACTATTGGTATCCCGACTGTAAGAGCAACTGCGATTGCTGCTGTGGAGTTTCTTATATTGTGAATACCTATTAAAGGTATCTGAAAATTTTTTATAATTATCTTTTTTTTATTTGGTAGATCAACAGATAAATCAAATTTGGAATAAAGTTTATTTTGAATTATATTTTTGATAGAAAAATTCGCATTAGATTTAATCCCATAAGTATAAAAATTTTTATTTTTAATATCTTTTATTAATTCACTATTCACTTTGTCATCTACACAAATAAAAGATTTTCCAAATGATGGAACTTTTTTTATAAAATGTAAAAAATGATTCTTTAAATCTTTCATAGATTTATAAAAATCCATGTGCTCTCTATCTATGTTTGTAATAACTGAATATGTAGGCGAGATATGAGTAAAACTACCATCTGACTCGTCCGCTTCTAATATAGACCAGTCACTTCTTCCTAATTTTGCAGTACCTTTAATTGAATTTATTATCCCTCCATTTATTATTGTAGGGTCTAATTTAGTATTTTCAAAAATAGAACTGACTAGAGAGGTTGTGGTTGTTTTACCATGAGATCCTACTACTACGATATTTTTCATCAAGGAGACAAGATTAGCCAACATCTTTCCTCTCTTTATTATTGGCAGTTTTTTTCTTTTAGCTTCTAATAGCTCTGGATTATTTTTTTTAATTGCTGAAGAGATCACTATAATTGTAACATCCTTTATATTTTGTTTTTTATGACCTATAAAAATTTTAACACTCTGTTTTTTTAATTTTTCAATATGCTTGTTCTTGTTAATATCACTTCCCTGAATTTGAAAACCTTTCGCTTTCATAATTAATGCAAGACCACTCATGCCTATTCCACCAATACCTATAAAATGAATAATTTCTTTTTTAGCTAATTCAATTTTCATCAATAGTGTCCAATATTTTCTGATTTATATCATTCCACGAGTTTTTGAAATTATGTTTTTTTAAATTGTCTTTTTTTATATTGTATTCAGATTTATTCATAATTATATAATCTAAAAACTTTTTTAAATTAACAGCATTGAAGTCTTTTTGACTCATAACCCAACAACAATCTAAATTTTCATAAAAATTCGCATTTTCAAACTGATGATTATCTTTTGCTGAAATTAAAGGGATAGTTAGAAATGGCTTATTCATTATTGATAATTCCGCTAGAGTAGATGCACCAGCACGAGTAATGCAAAAATCTGATTGATATATCAAATCTGCTAAATTTTCCTCAAAGTCAAATATAGTATTTTCAATTTTGGCTTCATTATAAATTTTTTTTAAATTATCAATATTACTTTTGTGGGTTTGTTGAATAATTTTAATTTTATTTTTTTTTGACAAACTAATAATAGTATCTTTAATTATATCATCAAAAATCTTAGCTCCTTGACTGCCACCTACAACTAGAAGGCTGAATACTTTATTATCTGTTTTAATTTGTCTTTTATCATAAAAATTTTTTTTTACTAATGGAGATATTTTTTGAATTTTATGTTTGAATTTTTCGGGAAATTTTTTCAAGTCTCCTGCATAAGAAAAAATTTTATTACAAAAACGCAAAAAGAATCTATTTGATCTTCCTAAAACAATGTTAGGCTCAAGTAAGAATATTTTAATTCCTAATAATTTCGCACCAAAACAAATAGGTAATGACATATAGCCACCTGTTGAGAAAACAGAATAAATTTTGTTTTTTTTGAGCAATAAGACTGTTTTAAACACCAAATAAATTAATTTAAATATTTTAAAAATAAAAAATACATTTAGATTTAATTTAGGAGTATTTATCAAAATAATATTATCTTTTTTGTTATCTAAATATTTTAACCCCCTTAAATCAGTAGAAATAAAAACATTAAAACTTAATTGCAAATGTTCACTTAGAATTTTAGCTGGTACTACATGTCCCCCTGACCCTCCAGTAGAAATTAATATATTTTTCATTTGATAATTTTTCTTTTTGTTAAATTTAAAATTATTCCAGACATAATAGAAATACTTATAATTGATGAGCCTCCATAACTTAAAAAAGGTAAAGTCATTCCAGTGGTTGGGAATAATCTAATATTCACTCCTATATGAATCATTGCTTGCATAAGTATTAAACTAATAGATCCGGTTAGTATTAGTTTGATCTTTTTATCATTTTCTTTGTAAACTTTTTTTAAAACTGAAATTATCAATATTAGGTAAGCCAATAAAATTAGTATTATAAAGATTACTCCAAACTCCTCTGAAATTACTGAAATAATATAATCAGTATGAGCTTCAGGAACTCTATTTTTCAAGGTTCCCTCTCCAATTCCTTTGCCAAAAAAACCGCCACTTGTTATAGCCTCTAATGCTTTATCTGATTGAAAGTTATGAGTGCCAATATCAGGATTAAAAAATGAAAATAATCTATCTTTTATGTATTTAAATTGTGGTAGGTAACTAATTATGAATGTTATTACGATAAAAAAAATAAAAAAAACTAAGCTCAAAAAAAATATACTAATACCAGAAATAAAAATCAAAATTAACCAACTAAAGCATACCAAAAGAGTTTGACCAATATCTGGTTGAAGTATCAAAAGACTTGATATCAAGATAGTTAATAAAAAAGACAAAAAATATTTTAAGTTAAGATTAGTATATTTTTGGGAACAAATTATCATACTTACTATTACTATTAAAAAAGGCTTTGCAAATTCAATAGGTTGTATTCTTGGCAATACCAGAAGATCAATCCATCTCTTTGAACCTTTAATCTCCACTCCAATTATAGGGACCAAAAATAACAAAACTAATGATAAGCAAAAAAATATCACGGAAATTCTATAAATTTCTTTTTCAGGTATAAAAGACAGAAAAAGAATTAAAAAGAAACCAAAAAAAACAAAAGCTGTATGTTTAAAAA
>CABXSO010000018.1 GCA_902514945.1 uncultured Pelagibacteraceae bacterium
TAGTTGGACCTGCATGGGGTTTAAAAAATTTTTGGATAAATGAGGGACATAGTTTTGGTATAACTGCTGCTGGTGGCGCAGGATGGCAGCTAGCAGAATGGATAGTAGATGGAGAACCAACGATTGACATGCTTGGTGTTGAACCTAGACGTTATGGAAATTACGTAACTAAGTCCTATCTAAAAGCAAAAAATGAAGAGGCTTACAGTCACGTCTTTATAACCCATTATCCAGATGAAGAAAGACCTGCAGCAAGACCTTTAAGGACTTCACCATGTTACGAAAGAATGAAAAATTTAGGTGCGGTGTTTGGACAAAAGTTTGGATGGGAAAGACCAAACTTTTTTGCAACTGATGGTATGGAGCAGAAAGATGATTGGTCTTTTAGAAGATCTAAGTGGTTCGATGCGATTAAAAAAGAGTGCGAAAATGTAAAAGAAAATGTTGGTCTTTTAGATATGACTGCTTTTGCAAAGTGTAGAATAAGAGGTCCAAAAGCAGAGGAATTTTTAGATTATTTAGTTGCAAATAAGCTTCCAAAAAAAATTGGAAGAATAAATTTATGTCATGCTCTTAATACTAAAGGAGGAGTACATTCAGAATTTACTATCATGAAGGAGGCTGAGAATAGATATTATTTAGTTTCTGCAGGTGCAAACCTAAGATTAGATCATGACTGGATTCAAAAATGGATGCCTACAGACGGCTCAGTTATATTTGAGGATTTAACAAATAGCACAGGTGTGCTTGTTGTGGCCGGACCTAAAGCGAGAGAATTAATGCAGAAAGTCTCAACAGATGATTTTTCTAGCGAAAATTTTAAATGGTTAACTGCTAAAAACGTCAACGTTGGATATGCTCCTGTTAACGCTATGAGAGTAAACTTCGTAGGTGAGTTAGGTTGGGAATTACACCATCCAATAGAATATCAGAACCATATATTTGACAAATTAATGGAAGCAGGAAAAAATTTGGGAATAAAACCTTTTGGAATTAGAGCAATGAATAGTTTGAGACTTGAGAAATCCTATAAATTAGTAGGGACAGAATTATCTATTGAGTATTCTCCCTACGAGTCAGGTTTAGATAGATTTATTCATCCGAACAAAGGTAATTTCATAGGGCTTGAGGCATTAAATAAGTGGAGAGAAAAAGGATTTGATAATAAATTAGTTACATTAGAAGTTCATAATACAACTGACTCAGATGTTTTGGGAAATAACCCTATCTATAAAGATGATAAAGTTGTAGGAAGAGCAACCAGTGGTGAGTATGGATTTAGATTAGACAAATCAATTGCACTAGCAATGGTTAAACCTAATCTTGCTAATGTTGGTGAAAAACTTAAAGTCGATATATTAGGAAAGATGTATGAGGCAACAATTTTAGAAGAAGGCCCATATGATGTTGAAAATAAATTATTGAGAGCTTAATGAAAATTTTAGTCGCAGTAAAAAGAGTTATAGATTACAACGTTCAAATTAGAGTAAAAGAAGATAATACAGGAGTAGTTACAGACAATGTTAAAATGTCTACAAATCCACCTGATGATAACGCAATAGAGGAAGCGGTAAAAATTAAAGAAGCTGGAAAAGCTACCGAGGTTATAGCAGTAAGCGTTGGAGAAGAAAAAGCTCAAGAGACAGTTCGTAAAGCTTTGGCAGTTGGTGCAGATAAAGGGATCCTAATAAAAACTGATGGAGTTTTAGAACCTTTAGCTGTTTCAAAATTATTACAGAAAATTGTTGAAAAAGAAAAACCCGATTTAGTTTTTATGGGTAAACAAGCTATTGATGATGATTGTAATCAAACAGGTCAAATGCTAAGTGCTTTATTAAATTGGCCACAAGCCACGTTTGCATCTAAGATCGAAATAAAAGATAAAAAATTAGAAGTAACTAGGGAAATTGATGAAGGACTAGAAACAATAGAAATAGGTATCCCAGCGATAGTTACGTGTGACTTAAGATTAAACGAACCTAGATATGCGTCCTTACCCAACATTATGAAGGCAAAGAAAAAACCAATTGAACAGATAAATGCGTCAGATTTGGGAGTAGATACCTCAGCAAGAATCGAGCATATTAAGGTCGAAGAGCCACCTAAGAGAAAAGCTGGAATAAAAGTTTCCAGTGTAGCTGAGCTGGTTCAAAAATTAAAAAATGAAGCGAAAGTTATTTGATGTCAGTTTTATTAATAGCAGAACATAATAACCAAGATTTAAAACCGTTTACCCTTAATGCAGTTACAGCAGCTTCTCAAATGGGAGAAGACCTACATGCATTAATTATTGGTCAAAATTGTGGAGATGCAACAAAAAAACTGTCAGAATTACCGTTAGTAAAAAAAGTTATTCAAGTAGAAGCACCCCATTATGAAAACTTTGTTGCTGAAAATTTTGCACCTGTAATAGTAAAGTTAGCAGAAAATTATTCACACATTGTTTGTTCAGCTAATACTTTTGGAAAAAATTTAATGCCAAGAATTGCAGCTTCTTTAGACACATCGCAAGTTAGTGATATCATTAAAGTAATATCACAAGATACTTTTTTAAGACCTATTTATGCTGGAAATGCATTTGCTACTGTTAAAAGCAACGATACAAAAAAATGTGTAACTATAAGACCCACCTCTTTTGATCCTTGCGAAAGTTCTGGTGGATCAGCATCTATAGAAAAAGTTGAACCAGGTGAAGAATTTAATAATACAAAATTTGTTAAAAGAGAGGAAATTAAGTCCGACAGGCCAGAATTAGGCACTGCTAGAGTAGTGGTATCTGGAGGAAGAGGTATGCAAAGCGGAGATAATTTTAAGTTAATTACGTCGCTAGCTGATAAATTGAATGCAGCTATTGGCGCTTCAAGAGCAGCAGTTGATGCTGGTTACATTGGCAACGACCACCAAGTAGGTCAAACAGGAAAAGTTGTAGTACCAGATTTATATATAGCTGTAGGAATATCAGGAGCCATTCAACATTTGGCCGGAATGAAGGAAAGCAAGGTAATTGTCGCAATCAATAAAGATGGTGAAGCACCAATATTTAGTGTGGCTGATTATGGATTGGAGGCTGACCTTTTTGAGGCAGTTCCACAATTCTTAGATGAATTGAACAAATTAAACACTATACAAAAATAATTTAATCTGTAAGAAATTGGTATGTCCAGAGAGTCAATGGAATATGATGTAGTTATAGTTGGTGGTGGTCCATCAGGTTTGTCTACTGCAATTAAATTAAAACAATTAAATGCTAATCTAAATATTTGTATTTTAGAAAAAGCATCTGAAATTGGAGCTCATATTTTAAGTGGTAATGTTTTTGAAGTAAGAGCACTTGATGAATTAATTCCTAACTGGAAAGATTTAGATACGCCTATTAAAACTAAAGTTTCAAAAGAAAAATTTTTATTTTTAGGAAAGTCAAAATCCTTAAGTTGGCCGACATGGTTACTTCCATCAGTTCAAAAAAATCATAATAATTATATTATTAGTCTTGCAAATTTATGTAGATGGCTTGCAGAACAAGCTGAAAGTCTTGGGGTTGAAATTTTCCCAGGATTTCCCGCAAGTGAAATTTTATATAATGATGACGGCTCTGTTAAAGGAGTAGCTACCCAAGATATGGGTATTGATAAACAAGGTAATAAAAAAGATAGTTTTGAGCCAGGTATTGAGCTTATAGGTAAAGTCACAGTTTTTGCTGAAGGGTGTAGAGGCCATTTAGGTAAACAATTGATCCAAAAATTTAATCTTAATGAAGGAAAAGATCCTCAACAGTATGGTATTGGCTTTAAGGAAATTTGGGAAATTGATGATAAAAATCATGAGGAAGGATTAGTGATGCATACTGCTGGCTGGCCCTTAGATAATAATACATACGGTGGAAGCTTCATTTACCATGCTGAGAATAAACAAGTATTTTTAGGTTATGTAATTGGTTTAGACTATCAAAATCCACATCTATCCCCTTTTGATGAGTTTCAAAGATTCAAAACACATCCATCAATTAAAAAAATTATTGAGGGTGGAAAAAGAATATCTTATGGTGCAAGAGCATTAATTGAAGGTGGTATACAAAGTTTACCTAAAATGTATATGCCTGGTGCATTACTTATAGGTTGTGATGCTGGAACTCTTAACATGCCAAAAATAAAAGGCTCTCATACAGCAATGAAAAGTGGAATAATTGCTGCTGAAGTAATTAACGAGCATATTGAAGAAAAAAAGGATTTATCAATTTATGAAGAGAGGTTTAAAAAAAGTTGGTTATTTAAAGAATTGCATGAAGCAAGAAACGTGAAGCCAAGTTTTAGTTGGGGTTTGATATTGGGTATAATTTTCACTGGAATTGACCAAATTTTATTTAGAGGCAAGCTGCCATTTACTTTAAAACACAAGCACGCTGATCATGAGACTTTGAAACCAGCTAATGAAATGCCAAAAATTGATTACCCAAAACCTGATAACATTATTACATTTGATAAAACGACATCTGTTTATTTGACTGGTACTAATCATGAAGATAATCAGCCAGTGCATCTTCAGCTTAAAGACCAAGATTTACCAATAAAATATACTCTTGAAAAATATGATGAACCTGCACAAAGGTATTGTCCAGCAGGAGTTTATGAAGTTCAAAAAGAAAGTAATGTAAATAAATTTGTTATAAATGCACAAAATTGTATTCATTGTAAAACTTGCGATATCAAAGAACCCTCGCAAAATATAGTTTGGGTTACGCCTGAAGGTGGCGGAGGTCCAAAATATGGGAATATGTGATTAATTTTTTAAAAATTTTGTAAGAATAAAAATTATTCCAATAACACCAATCCAAATTGTAAGATTCTTTAAAAAAACTTTTTTATTCCTATTTGCGTAATAAAAACCTGGAAAGACCAACGCAATTACTAGCAAAAGATAAATAGTCGTCAAAATGTTGTCACTCATAATTAAATTTGTCCTAAGAAAGATCTATTGCAAATTTTTTGAGAGTTTCAATTGGTAAAACTTTTAATGTATTTTGATGGGTTCTCTTTAAAAAAATAGGACAACCTTTTCCTGCATCAACTGCCCTAGCATACCAATTTGCACAAACACACCAACCATCTCCATCCTTCAAACCTGGAAATCCAAATTCGGGATGAGGTGTAATTAAATCATTTCCTGCATCTTTACACCATTCAAGAAATTCTGTTGTAACTTTTGCGCAGACTGTATGTAATCCATGATCATTTTCATCAGTATTACAACAACCATCTCTATACCATCCCGTCAAAGGATTATTTGAGCACAATTCTAAATTTTCACCTAGAACATTTTTTTGTAATTTATTTTCCATATACGTTGTATATTTCTTCATCGATGGAGGCATTAAAAGAGATAGAACGTCTTTCTTCCTCAGTATCCTTAAATGGAAAAACGGTATGCATTAAATAATTAGGGAACAAATAAAAATCACCGACTTCCGGCGTAATATTTAATGTAGATGGACAAGTAAACATTCTAGCTCCATGTATTAACTGTAAACTTCCGCCTCTATATTTTTTAGATTTTTTTTGTTGAGTACTTTCTCCTAAAGATTTAGGAACTTTTAGAAATCCAGCACCAGAAATATGACCTCCATGCCAATGAGTAGGATTATACTCATTTTTAAATTGTCTTACTACCCAAGTTTTTAATAAATTAAATTTTGTTATTTTTTTTCCTTCATTTAATTCAGTGTAAATTTTAGATGAATTTCCTAAAAATTCTAACCAACCAGATGATTTGACAAATTCTAATTCTAATAAAAATTCCTGTGTCACATCACCTACTAATGCTTCACCATAGTCTAACTTTTTTAATTTTGTTTTATCATCTACAGTTTTATCAATATATTCATTTAATTCTTTTAAAATTACATCAGGTATTTTTACTTTTAAAACTGCTGGACCTAGTACTCTCAAATTTTGATATTTTATTTCCATTGTTAAATTTTTGTCGGGTTAGGTTGTCCCTTGTAAATTTTTTCTGGATCAAATTTTTTATCTTTTTCTAAAAATTTCATTTCAATTTTTCTACCATCATCAATTTGGCCTAAAGGAATAGATCTATAAAAACAAGATCGATAACCAACGTGACAACTAGCACCATCCCCAATATCAACTGTTAGCCAGACTGAATCTTGATCATCATCAATTCTGATTTCAATTACTTTTTGTATAAAGCCGCTAGTTTTACCTTTGTGCCAAATTGCTTTTCTTGACCTACTAAAATAATGAGCTTCTTTGGTTTCAATTGTTTTTTTAAATGCTTCCACATTCATAAATCCGTGCATCAGTATATCTTTAGTTTTATGACACATGGTTATAACAGGAATTAAACCATCGTTGTCAAATTTAGGTGAAAGGAGATTTCCCTCTTCAATTTCAGCTACATTTTCTCTTTTTTTGAACATAATAAGTGATTATGTAGCACATATAAGTATATTTTAAATATTTTAAAATAAGCAAATTATATGTATAAAACACACCGATGAAACTAGTTAAAGACACAAAACTTGAACAAGAAATTAAAAAGGTTTCCGATAAAGATGCAGAAGAAGCTTTCAAAACAATTTTAACTTGGATGGGAGAAGATCCTCACAGAGAGGGACTTCTAGAAACTCCTAAAAGGGTTGTGAAGGCTTTCAAAGAGTATTTTAAGGGCTACAATGAAGATCCAACTCAAATTTTAGATAAAACTTTTGGAGACGTTGATGGTTATGATGACATGGTTGTGCAAAAAAATATTTCAGTACAAAGTCATTGTGAACATCATATGGCGCCGATAATTGGAAAAGCTCATGTAGCTTATATTCCAAAAGAAAGAGTAGTTGGTTTGAGTAAATTAGCTAGAGTTGTAGAAGTTTTTTCTAAGAGATTACAAACTCAAGAGAGACTTACTATGCAAATTGCGAATACCTTAATGAAATCTTTGGATGCTAAAGGTGTGGCCGTTACTATTGATTCAACTCATCAGTGTATGACGATGAGAGGTATAAAAAAAGAGCAAGCCACAACAGTAACAAATTATTATTTAGGTCAATTTAAAGAAGATCTAAGTTATCAAAATAGATATTTGAGATTTATAAGCATCACAAAAGATTAAAGTGTCTGATCATTTTAAAGCATTAATTTTGGATCAAAAGGGTGAAGAGTACACAAGAGAAGTAAAAACAATAGATAAGAGTTTTTTAAGACATGGCGATGTAACTATTAAAGTTGATTACTCTGATCTTAATTTTAAAGACGGGATGATTTTAAAAAATGGTGGAAGATTAGTTAAAGAATTTCCGCATATTCCTGGAATAGATTTCTCCGGAAATGTTTTGGAAAGTGAAAACCCCAAATTTAAACAAGGTGATGAAGTAATATTAACAGGATTCAGAGTTGGTGAGGTTTTTTATGGTGGATACTCGCAAGTTGCAAAAGTAAATGGAGAATTTTTGGTAAAAAAACCAAAAAATTTAACCACTAAACAGGCAATGATACTTGGAACCGCTGGTTTCACATCTTTAATGAGTGCATTCGCAATTAAAGCAAGAGAAGAAATTTTGTTAGGCGAAAAAGTTAACAACGTGTTAGTTACTGGTGCAACAGGTGGAGTAGGGAGTGTAGCGGTAATAGTATTGAATAAAATGGGTTACAACGTTACTGCTGTTACTGGAAAAGACTCTAAAGCAGATTATTTAAAATCATTAGGTGCTAAAACTGTTGTTAATCGTAGTGAATTTGACAAAGATCCGAGACTTATTGACAAAGGTTTGTGGGATGGGGTTGTTGATACAGTTGGCGGAAAAATATTAGCTAATGCAATAGTTCAAACAAACTCAAATGGAATTATTGCAGTTTGTGGAAACGCAAGTACCAACGAGCTTAATACTAATGTAATTCCTTTTATGCTGAGAGGAATTAAAATGTGGGGTATGGACTCGGCTAATTGCAGTATCAAAAGAAGAGAGTTTATATGGGGTGAAGCTGCCAATTTAATTGATTTTAGTCTATTGGAAAAATCAATCCAGACAGTTAGTTTGGAGGAGTTAATTGATACTTATCCGAAGATTTTAAAAGGTGAAATTTCCGGTAGAGTTTTGGTCGACTTAAATAAATAATGGATTGGGATAAGCTAAAGATTTTTCATGCAGTAGCAGAAGCGGGAAGTTTTACAAACGCAACAATAAATCTTAATCTTAGTCAATCAGCCATCAGTAGGCAAATTCAATCTTTAGAACAGGACTTAAAAGTTCAATTATTTGAAAGACATGCCAGGGGCTTAACTCTTACAGAAAATGGTGAATATGTATTTAAAACAGCTCATGAAGTCATCAGTAAACTAAAGGAAGTAGAGACCTCTTTAGGTGATCAGAAAAATAAACCAACAGGAAAATTGACAATTACAACAGTCAGAAGTTTTGGAACTCACTGGCTTACCCCAAGAATTCAAGAGTTTATGCGGCTTAATCCAGAAATAGAGATAGAATTAGTCTTTGATGACAAAGAGCTCGATTTAAGTACTCGTCAGGCTGATATTGGTATTTTTATGAGAAGACCAAAACAGCTCAATTATATTCAAAAAAAACTAGTTGATATTAAATATTATATATATGGCTCAAACAAATACTTAGAGAAGCACGGAATGCCAAAAACAGTAGGTGATTTGAACAAACATAAATTTATATCTTTTGGTAAAGGAGCACCATCACCTGTTTATAACCCTGACTGGGCTTTAAAACTTGGTATGCATGATGGTAAAAAAAGAAAAACTATAATGAAAGTAAATAGCGTTATGGGTTTACTTTTAGCTGTTGAGTCAGGGGTAGGTCTTGCAGCTTTACCTGAATATTTAGTTAGTGACTCAAATAAAGTCATAAAAGTATTACCTAAATCAGAGGGTCCAATAACAGAGGCTCATTTCGTTTACCCTCAATCTCTGAAAAATACTGCTAGAGTTCAAGCATTTAGAAACTTTCTCTTTAGCAAAATAGGTGACTGGAAGCCTAAAATCTAAAAATCCCAATAATCAACACACTATATATCTGCGACAATACTGCGATTGATAATTATTATCATTGATAATAGTTAGCATTATCAATGAGAATGATAATTATTCTCAATATAACAAAGATAAAGGAAAATAATGAAAAAAATATCAATTTGTGGGTTAATTATATCTTTATTTGTATCAACTTTAGCAGTTGCAGATGAAGTTAATATATTTAATGCCAGACACTATAAAGCTGATGCAGAGCTTTATTCAAAGTTCACTAGTATGACTGGAATTAAGGTTAATCTAGTTAATGGAAAATCAGGAGCTCTTGAAAAAAGAATAATTGAAGAGGGCGCAGATTCTTCTGCAGATCTTTATATTACTGCTGATGCTGGAAGATGTGGTGCTATGGATGCAAAAGGCCATCTTCAAGGTGGATTAACTTCTGCAGCGATAAAAGCTGCCGTTCCAAAAAGTTTTAGAACAAGTAAATGGGTTGGAATAGCAAAAAGAGCTAGAATAATTTATTATTCACCTGAAAGAGTTACTGGTGCTGAATTATCTGGAATGTCTTATGAAGGTCTAGCTGATCCTAAATGGAAAGGAAGATTAGTAATAAGAAAATCTAGTAATATATATAACAAATCTCTTGTAGCTTCATTAATTGAAAATAATGGAAAAAAAGCTACAGCGGAATGGGCAAAAGGAGTTGTTGCTAACATGGCTAGAGACTCTAAAGGAAATGATAGAGCTCAGATTATGGCAGTAGCTGCTGGAGAAGCTGATATAGCTGTGGCTAACACTTACTATTTAGCTCTAATGTTATCTGGTAAAAAAGGTGCAGAGCAACAAGAAGCAGCTAAAAAAGTAAAAGCTTTTTTTCCTAATCAAAATGGAAGAGGAACGCACATGAATGTTAGTTGTGCAGCTTTAGTCAAAGGAGCTCCAAATAAAGGTAATGCTGTTAAACTTGTAGAGTTTTTATTAACTCCACAGTCTCAAGAGCACTTCACTAACAATACATTTGAGTTTCCAATGATTGATGGTGTTTCGCCAAGTCCATTAGTAGTAAATAACTTAGGATTAGATTTTCAACAAGATATGAAAACTAAACTAGCTTCTTATGGAAAAAATCAAGCTGCTGCATTAGAAGTAATGACAGCTGCTGGCTGGAAATAAGTGAAAAAAGAAGAAAAATTTATGTCTGAAGTTGATTTAAATAAATCTTCCAGCGCATGTTCCCCATGTAGTCAGGAGTGTGAAAAAATTAATAGAAGACTAAATAAAAGAAAATTTGAAGAAATAGACTCTAAGGAAGTTCCGCATCTCCTTAAAGTATTTGATTTTTAATTTTTCTTTCCTGTGTCCACCCAAGATAGGGATTTGTGGTGGACACATTCAAATCATACATTAATATATAATCAAATATGATGAAAAATTTTAATGTTTGGTTTTTATTTTCATTGTTAATTTCTATATTTGTTTCCATTCCGATTTTGACAGTATTCACAAGTTTTTTTGAAAACACATCGAATTATTATGAAATTTTAAAAGATACATTTCTATTTGAATATATTTCAAATTCTTTTATCTTATTAATTTGTGTATTGATTTTAACATTTTTGATAGGTACTGGATCTGCGTACCTAGTCTCTTTTTTTGAATTTCCATTTAGTAACTTTTTTAAATGGGCACTTATTTTATCTTTTGCAGTACCACCTTATATATACGCTTATTCTTTAACAGCTTTCTTTGAAAATTATGGAACAGCTTTTACAATCCTTAAAAATTTATTTGGAGAAGCAAATTACAATAAAAATATTCCGAAGTTTGATGGTATGTTTGGAGCAATATTATCAATTAGCTTCTCTTTATATGCTTACGTGTATATATTAGCTAGAGCGTCTTTTTTATACCAATCTCAAAGCTTAATTGATCTTGGTAAAAATCTTGGTTTTTCAAAATTTAAATCTTTTTATAAGATAATATTACCAGCAGCACGACCAGCAATTGTTGCAGGTTTATCTCTTGTAGCAATGGAAACTTTAGCAGAATTTGGAGCAGTAGATTTTTTTTCTATAAATACTCTCACAACCGGTATTTATAACTCATGGATAACTTTTGATGATTTAGCTTTTGCAAACAGAATATCATCTTTTTTACTTCTGTTCATATTTTCATTATTTATTATAGAGAATTTATCCAGAAGGAAGGCAAAGTATCACCTCAATGTTAAAGGTGGATTTAAACAAAAAGAAAAAACTAAACTTGAAGGAAGCAAATCTTTTTTAGCTTTTATTTTTTGTTTCTTTATATTATTTTTGAGTTTTTTATTTCCATTAAGTCAGATGTTGTATTGGACAATAAAATTTCCAGAGAATTTATTTGACCTACAAATTGTAGAACTTTTATCAAATACTCTTTATTTAGTGTTGTTATCTAGTTTAGTTTTAATTGTATTTTCTTTAATTTCAAATTATGGAAATAGAGTTTCTAAAAATAAAACTTTAAATATTTTATCAACATTATCAATTTCAGGTTATGCTATTCCTGGAGTAATTTTAGCTATAGCTTTTATTACTTTCATAGCTTGGTTTGATAATAGTATAATCAAATTTTTAGGGTTCACTTCAATCAAAAAAGTTTTCATTGGCTCGGTACTTGGTTTAGTATTAGTTTATTTCATAAGATTTTATTCTTTAGCTTTTAATGGAATAAAGTCAGGATATGAAAAAATTAACATTTCTGTTGATGAGAGTGCTTACTTATTAGGCTATTCTAAAAGAAAAACGTTTATGAATATTCATGTTCCTTTTTTGAGAAATTCTCTTCTATTCATAATTATTTTAATCTCATTAGAAATAATAAGAGAATTACCCATTACTTTAATTTTAAGACCTTTTAATTTTGAAACTTTTGCAACTACAGCGTATATTTCTGCATCCGAGGACTTGTTGGAGGCTGCTGCAGCACCTTCATTATTTTTAATATTAATTGCTTCTTTATTCATTATAATTAGTTCAAAATATATTTTAAGAGATAACAATGAATAAAAATTTTTTTGAAGTTAAAAATGTTGACTTTAAAGTTGGAGGCAAAACTAAAGTAGCAAATGTGTCTTTTGCTATTGAAAAAGAGGGAGATGTTATCTGCTTATTAGGTCCATCAGGTATTGGAAAAACTACTATTTTAAGAACAATCGCAGGTTTAGAAAAAATTAAAAAAGGATCAATAGAGTTAAATGGAAGTATATTATCTTCAGAAAAAATAAATCTTGAACCAGAGGATAGAAATATATCTTTGGCGTTTCAAGAAAATAGTTTATTTCCACATTACACTGTAGAAAAAAATATATTATTAGGTGCAGAGAGAAATAAAGGTAAAAAAGATCATCAGGTTAACTTTCACGAAATTATTGAATTATTAGATATCTCTTTAATACTAAACAAATATCCACATGAAATTAGTGCTGGTGAGGCACAAAGAGCTTCTCTTGCAAGATCTTTGGTAACTCGGCCTGATTTATTATTGTTAGATGAACCATTATCTAATGTGGATCAAAGTTTTAAAGAAGAGATACAAGAAAAATTAAAAAAAATATTAAAGAATTCAAAGATTACAACAATAATTGTTACTCACGACTCTTATGAGGCTTTTTATTTGGGGTCCAAATGCGGAATAATTTTAAATCAAGAGCTTAAACAATATGATGATCCATATAATGTTTATCATTTACCCAATTCTATTGAGGTTGTTAATTTCTTGAATAGAGGAACTCTTATTCCAGCAGAAGTAACGAGCCCTAAAAGCTTAGAAAATAAGGATCTTGGAACAATTACGGGTAATTTCTTAAAATCTTTTCCGATAGGTACAAAAGTAAAGCTTTTGGTTCAACCAGAAGATTTGCATCACGACGATAAAAGTAATTTAAAATTTGAAGTAGTCGATAGGAAATTTAGAGGTACTAATTTTATTTATACTCTTAAAACTCCAAGTGATACACTTATTCCTGTTTTTGTGCATTCTCACCATATTCATCAACATGACGTTGATGAAAAATTTGGTATTAAAAGACCAATTCATATTGATCATATTGTTTGCTTCTAATAAAAGCTTTTAAAAATGAATAGTAAGTTTAAGATTTTCTTAAAAGGAATTATTGATGTAAGTCCACTAATGATACCAGTTGTACCATTTGGTTTGATATTTGGTGTTTTGGCAATTGAGGTTGGGTTCACTCCTCTACAAGCAATGGGGATGTCTCTAATAGTATTTGGTGGTGCATCGCAAATTGTCCTTTTACAATTATTTTCAGGAGGAGCATCTTCTTTAGTTATTATAAGTTCTGTCGGTGCAGTAAATTCAAGACATTTACTTTATGGTGCAGTCGTCTCAGAACATTTATCAGAATTAAAATTGATTTGGAAAATTATAATTTCTTATTTTTTGATTGATCAGGCTTTTGCAATATCAAATGAATATTTTAAGAAAAATAAAGAGAGAAATAGATATTTTCACTTAGTTGGAGGTGGTGCCGCTTGTTGGATTACTTGGCAGTCAACTACATTATTAGGAATTATATTAGGATCAGCTATACCAGAAAAACTTGGATTGAGTTTTGCAGTTCCTTTAACTTTTTTAGCATTATTAGTTAATGACTTTAGAAAGTTTATAAATGTAGTTGTAATAATTGTTTCAGGATTGGTAGCTACTTTTGGTTACAATTTTATCCCATTCAAGGCTTATGTTATAGTTGCTGCTTTGAATGGATTATTAACAGCAATGGTTTTAACAAAATTAATTAAAACAAAATGAGCAACTGGGCTTTAATTTTATCCTGTGGAATAATTACTTATCTAACAAGATTTACAATGATTGCTTTAGTAAAAAAAGAGATGTTTAGTGATAGGATAAGAGAAGTACTGTCATTTGTACCTGCAGCAATATTTCCAGCTATTATTTTTCCTGCAATTTTTATAACTGACGCAGGTTCTTTTCAGATAGAGAATAACCCAAAAATAATTGCAGCAATAATTGCAACAGCAATTGGGGTATTCACAAGAAGCATAATTGCGACAATATTTTCAGGATTAGCGTCTTACTGGTTTTTAATTTTTGTTATATAACTTAATTATGAAAAAGTTTTTAGTTTTATTTTTTTGTATAATTTCTTTTAATGCCATCGCGATGGATAAAAAAACGACTTTTAGTAA
>CABXSO010000019.1 GCA_902514945.1 uncultured Pelagibacteraceae bacterium
CAATACGACTTCAAGACGAAAGTAATCTAATTTCAAAAGAAAATACGATAATTGGAAATACTGTTTTATATGGTGCCACTTCGGGTAAACTTTTTGCTGCTGGGCAAGCAGGGGATAGATTTGCAGTAAGAAACTCTGGTGCAATTACTGTGATTGAGGGATGTGACTCTAATGGTTGTGAATATATGACTGGCGGAACTGCAGTAATACTTGGAAATGTAGGAGACAATTTTGGAGCTGGGATGACAGGGGGTATGGCATTCATATATGACAAATCTCAAGAATTTGAAAATAAAGTAAACCCTGACTCAGTAATTTGGCAAAATGTTGAAACGGAGTATTGGAAGAAATTTTTGAAAAAACTAATTATAGACCATTTTAAAGAGACAGAGTCTGCAATATCAAAAAACTTGATAGCTAATTTTGATGACGAAGTTAATTACTTTATTCAAGTTTGTCCAAAAGAAATGGTAGATAAAATTAATAATCCGATTACATTAAAACCTACTACTCAAGCAGCTAGTTAATTATTAATTTTAATTCTTTACCAATCATATTTAACCATTTTGTTGAAGATAAGCTGTGGTCACCATTTTTTATTACCACTAATTTTTTTTTCGCATTTTTAAAAATTTTTAGAGTCTTACGGGAAAAAGCTATTGGTACTGACTTATCTTTACTACCATGTATCATCGTGACAAAGATTTTTGAATTAATAATTCTATTTAAAACCTTATTTTTTCTACCATCAGCAATAAGTTGATATGAAATAGGATATTCATAATCCCCATGTTTTAAATAAATTAATCCATTCTTTTTAATTTCTTTTTTTATTTTCTTTGAAAATTTATTCCACATAAGACTTTCTAAAAATTCTGGAGCTGATCCAATTCCTATAAAACCTTTAATCTGTTTAATAAAATATTTAAATAGGTTTAGAGAAATCCACGAACCCATACTTGATCCTACTAAAATAATATTATTTTTTTTAACTATCTTTTTTATTGTAATTTTACAGTCCCTTGTCCATTTTGAAATATTTCCATTTGTAAACTTGCCTGAGGATTTTCCATGACCAGAGTATTCTAGAGCTAAAAAACCATATTTATTTTTCTTAGCAAAATTGTAAAAAAATTTTGGCTTTTTACCCTCTAGATCCGACATAAATCCATGCAAAAAAACAATATAGGTCGCATTAGTTTGGTTGTATTTCAAAAACCTAATTTTTTTAGATCTATTTATTTTAAGGTAGTTGAACTTGGTCATAAAAGTTTATTACTTATGTCTATTATAATATAATCTATTGATATGTCGTCTAATATAAAAGTTTTGCAAGTAATACCTAAGCTAGGTTACGGAGGTGCAGAAACGGGATGTTATGATATTGCTCACTATTTACCTGAAAATGGATGCAAGTCTTTTATTGTAACAAGTGGGGGTGAATTAACAAAGTTTATTGATAAGAAAAAAGTAAAATTAATCAAGTTGCCAGTTCACAGTAAAAATCCTTTAATGATTTTAATAAATACTATTTTTTTAGTTGGAATAATTTTATTTTATAAAATTTCAATTGTTCACGCAAGAAGTAGGGCACCAGCATGGTCATGTTTATTTGCTACTAAATTAACTAAAAGAAAGTTTGTTACTACATTCCATGGCACATACAATTTTAGTGGAAAGTTTAAGAAATTTTATAATTCTGTTATGGTCAGATCAGATTTAATAATCGCAGGATCAAACTTTATTTTCTCTCATATTAAAGAAAATTATTCTGAATTTTTAATACCAAAAAAAAAATTTTTAGTCATCTTTAGAGGTATAAATGTTGATTATTTTGATCCTTCTACAAAAATGGAAATTGACGAAAAAAATTTGCTACAGAAATGGAAAATAAATAATGAAAAAAAAATAATTTTGATGCCTGGGAGACTTACCTCTTGGAAGGGTCAAGAATTATTCATTGAAGCAGTCAATTTAGTTAAAATTGAATTGGGGTATGAGGCTTTTCATGCGGTAATACTTGGCAACGATCAAGGTAGAGATTTGTACAAAAAAAAATTGGTTCGTCTTACAGAGCAATATCGACTGACCAATCAAATAAAATTTATTGATCATTGTAAGGATATGGCTTTAGCATATAAAGTTTCGGATATAATTGTATCAGCTTCCATTGAACCAGAGGCCTTCGGAAGAGTAGCAGTAGAGACACAATCAATGGAAAAATTAATCATAGCATCAAATATTGGTGGATCAAATGAAACAATTAATGACGAAAAGACAGGTTTTTTATTTAAATCAGGGGATGCAAATTCTTTGAGTAAAAAAATAATCCATGGATTAACGATGGATGAAAATTCGCTTAATATAATGGGCAAAGAAGGGAGAAATAATACAATTAAAAAATTTAATGTTGAAAAAATGTGTTTTTCTACTTATTCAGAGTATAAAAGGTTATTAAATTAGATGCCCACAATTACACTACCAGACGGAAAAAATCTTGAATTTCCAAAAGAAATTACAGGATTAGATGTAGCAGAAAAAATAAGTAAATCCTTATTAAAACAAGCTTTAATAATGAGTGTTGATGGTGAATTAAAGGATTTGTATTTTTCAATTAAAAAAGATTGTTCAGTAAAAATTTTAACAGCAAAAGACCCAGAAGGCTTAGAGGTAATCAGGCATGATACAGCACATATTATGGCTATGGCTGTTCAAGAATTATATCCCGGTACACAAGTGACCATTGGACCAGTAATTGAAAATGGATTTTTTTACGATTTTGCTCGAAAAGAACCTTTTACAGAAGATGATCTTAAAAAGATAGAAAAAAAAATGTCAGAAATAATTGATAAAGATATAAAAACAAGAAGAGAGGTTTGGGAGAGAGACAAAGCAATAAGCCATTTTAAAAAAATTGGAGAAAAATACAAAGCTGAAATCATAGAAAATATACCAGAGAATGAAGAGCTTTCCGTTTATCATCATGGTGATACTTGGTATGATTTGTGTCGAGGGCCACACCTTTTATCATCTGGTAAAATTGGAAAAGCATTTAAGCTTACAAAAGTTGCGGGAGCTTATTGGCGTGGAGACTCTAAAAATGAAATGTTGCAGCGAATCTATGGAACCGGTTGGGCATCACAAAAAGATTTAGATGATTATTTAAAAAGAATTCAAGAAGCTGAAAAAAGGGATCATAGGAAACTTGGTAAAGAAATGGATCTATTTCATTTTAGAGAAGAGAGTCCTGGATCGGTTTTCTGGCATGAAAAGGGATGGGCATTATTCCAAAAATTAATTAATTATATGAAAATGAAACAAGATGCAGCTGGATATAAGGAGATAAATACTCCAGAGGTATTAGATAGAAGTTTATGGGAAAAATCAGGTCATTGGGAAAAATTTGGAGCAAATATGTACACATCTACCACTCCTGATGAAAAGGTATTTGCTATTAAACCAATGAACTGTCCAGGGTGTGTGGAAGTCTTTAATCAAGGTCTTAAAAGCTATAAAGATTTGCCGTTAAAAATGTCTGAGTTTGGAAAGGTTCATCGTTATGAACCTTCAGGCGCGCTTCATGGTCTATTAAGAGTAAGAGCATTTACACAAGATGATGCGCATATATTTTGTACTGAGGATCAAATAACAAAAGAATGTTTAACAGTAACCAATCTTATATTAGAAATTTACAAAGATCTTGGTTTTGAAAATGTTATTCTTAAATACTCTGATAGACCAGAATTAAGAGTTGGAGATGATAGTGTGTGGGATAAAGCAGAGGCAGCGTTATTAGACGCAGTTAAAGCGACTAAACTCGAATATAAAATTAATAATGGCGAGGGAGCATTTTATGGACCAAAAATTGAGTTTGTTTTAAGGGATGCTATTGGAAGAGATTGGCAATGTGGAACTTTACAAGTTGATTTTAATTTACCTGGAAGATTAGGTGCTTCATATGTAAGCAAAGATGGAACTAAAAAAGTTCCAGTAATGTTGCATAGAGCATTGTTTGGATCTCTTGAGAGATTTATTGGAATTTTAATTGAGAATTATGCAGGAAAATTTCCATTTTGGATATCCCCATTGCAAACAGTAGTAATTCCAATTTCAGAGGATTTCGAAAATTATGCAAGCAATGTTTCAAACAAAATAAAAGAAGCAGGAATGAGTTCAGTAGTCGATTTAAAAAATCATAATTTAAATTATAAAATTAGAGAACATTCACTCGCAAAAGTCCCGATTTTATTAATTTGTGGTAAAAAAGAAGTTGACAGTAACTCTGTAACCATTAGAAGGTTGGACTCTAATAAACAAGAAAATATGGAATTAAGTAAATTTTTAAAAACTTTTTCTGCTTTAAATAAAGTGTCTTCAAATTAAGTGGCAGATTTTAAACAAAATTATTTTCAGAGAAGAACTAAAAATCAAGGTCCAAGATCAAACAATAGAATTTCATCACCTGATGTTCAGGTTATTAACAATCAAGGAGAAAATCTTGGAATTTTGAGTACAAATGAAGCTATTTCGATGGCTAAAAATCAAGGTCTAGATTTAATTGAGATTGCCCCTAATGCTAAGCCTCCAGTTTGTAAGATAATGGATATGGGCAAATATAAATATGATGCACAAAAAAAAGCTAATCTAGCAAAAAAGAAACAAAAAATTATTGCTTTAAAAGAAATTAAGATGAGACCTGTAACTGAAACACATGATTATGAATTTAAAGTTAAAAATGCAAAAAAATTTATAGCAAAGGGAGATAAAGTAAAATTTACAATTAGGTTTAAAGGCAGAGAACTCCAGCACTCCCATTTAGGAAATGAATTAATGACGAAAATCAAAGAAGATATGAAGGAAATTGGGAAGGTAGAACTACATCCAAAGTTTGATGGTAAGCAAATGATAATGGTAATTCAGCCTTTATAAGCCTTAATATTAGTTGTAAATTAATTCTATTCTTTGTATAAAATCGCAAATTATGCCTAAACTTAAAACTAAAAGCTCAGCAAAAAAAAGATTTAAGATATCAGCCAAAGGTAAAGTTATAATGGCTCAGGCTGGTAAAAGACACGGCATGATTAAAAGATCAAATTCTCAAATTAGAAAATTAAGGGGCACAACTACCATGTCTAAACAAGATGGAAAAATAGTTAAATCATACATGCCTTACAGTTTAAGAGGTTAAAATGGCAAGAGTAAAAAGGGGCGTAACTAGCAGGGCAAAACATAAAAAAGTTTTAAAAGCTGTTAAAGGTCAATGGGGTAGAAGAAAAAATACTATCAGAGTAGCTAAGCAGGCTATGGAAAAAGCTATGCAATACGCTTATAGAGATCGAAGAAATAAAAAAAGAGATTTCAAGTCACTATGGATACAAAGAATTAATGCTGGAGTTAGAGCTGAAGGTTTAACATATTCTAAGTTTATCAATGGCCTAAATAAATGTGGAATTAAAATTGATAGAAAAATTCTAGCTGAGATAGCGTATGATAGTCCAGAAGCCTTTAAAACTATCGTTCAAAAAGCTCAATCTGCTTTAAATTAATCTTCGCTATTGTTTTATTTCTCTGAAGAAATAATCTGTAAAAATGTCAGATCTAAAAAAAATAAAAAATGAATTTCTTTCAAAACTTCAGGGGAAATTAGATATTTCAGAAATAAACCAGATTAAATCAGATCTATTCGGTAAAAGTGGATTAATTTCAACTCAATTTAAAAAAATAGGGACAATTGCAGAATCAGAAAAAAAAAAATTTGCTTCTGACTTAAACATCATAAAAGATGAACTTCAGGATTTAATAAACTCAAAAATAAATAAGTTTAAAAGTGCTGAAATTAACAAAAGATTAGAACAAGAAAAAATTGATATAACTTTACCTGAAAGATCATTTGTTCGAGGAAAAATTCATCCAGTTTCACAAACGATCGATGAAATATCATCAATTTTTTCTGAAATAGGTTTTAGTGTTGAGGAAGGACCAGATGTCGAGACTGAATATAATAATTTCACAGCGTTAAATACACCCGAAAATCATCCAGCTAGAGATATGCATGATACTTTCTATCTAGATGAAAAAAAACAGAAACTATTACGAACACATACTTCTCCAGTTCAAATTAGAACTATGTTAAAGGATAAACCACCATTTAAAATAATAGCACCAGGAAGAACTTATAGATCAGATAGTGACCAAACTCACTCACCAATGTTTCATCAAGTTGAAGGACTTCATATAGATGAGAATATAAATATGGGTCATCTAAAAGGATGTTTAAACTATTTTATCAAAGAGTTTTTTGAAGTAGATAAAATAAAAATGAGATTTAGACCAAGCCATTTTCCTTTTACAGAACCATCTGCTGAAGTTGATATTGGGTATGAGATGAAAGATGGAAAAATTTTAATAGGAGAAGGTAATCAGTGGTTGGAGATTTTAGGTTGCGGAATGGTTCATCCAAATGTTTTAAAAAATGTTAAATTGGACTCAAAAAAGTTTCAGGGATATGCATTTGGTATTGGGATTGATAGACTTGCTATGCTGAAATACGGGATAAATGACCTAAGAGCTTTCTTTGATTGTGATTATAGATGGTTAAATCATTTTGGATTTGATCCTTTAGATGTTCCCACGAATTATAGAGGATTGAGTCGATGAAAATAACATTTGATTGGCTAAAAGATCATCTTAAGACCAGTTTAAAAGAAAAAAATCTTTTAGAGCAACTGACTAATATAGGCTTAGAGGTAGAAAGTGTGGAAAGCCTTTCTACAGACAATGAATTATTTAAAGTTGCTGAAATTATAAAAATTGAAAAACATCCAAATGCAGATCGACTTAAAGTTTGTGATGTTAATGTTGGAGAAAAAGAATTTAAAAAAGTTGTATGCGGCGCTGCAAATGCAAAAGAGGGATTGTTAACTGTATATGCTCCTCCAGGTGCAATAATTCCTAAAACTAATACGAAACTAGTGGTTGCTAAAATAAGGGGTGTTACTTCTTATGGGATGCTTTGTTCTGAGTCTGAATTAAATTTATCTGACGAAAGTGATGGAATTACTGAATTACCTAAGAAATTTAAAAAAAATATTGGCAAGAATTATTTTTCAAAATCAAAGTCGAAACTTATTGATTTATCTATTACACCTAATAGACCAGATTGTCTTGGAGTCAGAGGGATTGCCAGAGATCTTGCTGCATCAGGTTTTGGAAAATTAGTAAATTTAAAAAAAAAAAAAATTCATACAAAAAATAAACAAACCTTAAAAATAAAGATTAATAAAGAAAAAGAGCAAGGATGTAATGCTTTTGGAAGCTGTCTAATTACGAATGTGAAAAATTCTCAAAGTCCCAAATGGCTTAAAGATAAATTAATTTCAGTTGGTCAAAAACCTATTTCAGCAATAGTTGATGTTACAAACTACGTGATGCTAGATATTAATCGTCCATTACATGCGTACGATGTTGATAAAATTGAAAAAGGTATAATTGTTCGAAACTCTAAGTTTGGAGAAGAATTTACAGCACTTGATAATAAAAACTATAAATTGGATAGTGGCATGTGTGTTATATCAGATAATAAAGGTGTTTTGGGACTTGGAGGAATTATTGGTGGAACAAGATCAGGAACAGAATTTAATACAAAAAATATATTACTAGAGTCAGCATATTTTGAACCGGGATCGATAAGAAATACAGCAAAAAAATTAAATCTTGATACAGATGCAAAGTTTAGATTTGAGAGAGGTATAGATCCATTATCAATTGAAGAGGGTTTAAATAAAGCTGCAAAATTAATAAAAGAAATTTGTGGTGGCGAAATTAGTAAAATTGATATTCAAAAAAAAGAAACTTTCAAAACAAAAAAAATTATATTTGACCCAAATATATTTGAAAAAATATCTGGCTTTAAAATTTCTTCTAAAGAAATGATCAAAATTCTAGAGGATCTTGGTTTTGGAGTAAAAAAACACAAAAAAGGATTTAAGTTAGTTATTCCCTCATGGAGACCAGATATTTCACAGGAAGTAGATATCGTTGAGGAGTTAGTAAGAATAACTGGTTACGATAAGATAAAGTTTATAGACCCAATTAAACATAGAAAAAAATCTACTTTAAATAAATATCAAAAATTATTTCATTTTTTACAAAGATCAGTTGCATCTAAAGGTTATCTAGAGGCAATTACTTGGTCTTTCACAGACAAACGTTATAATGATCATTTTAGGGACACAAAAAAAGAAATAAAGATTATTAATCCTATTAGCATGGAATTAGGGGTTTTAAGGAATTCAATATTTTCAAATTTAATAATGTATATGAATAAAAATCTTGATAGAGGATTTAAGGATTTATCAATATTTGAAATAGGTCCCATTTTTAATGGCTCTAATCCAGGTGAACAAAATACTGTAGTTTGTGGTTTGTCAGCAGGAAAAAAATCTAGATTATCTTGGATTGAAAAAGATAGAAATGTGGATGTATTTGATGTGAAAAGAGATGTAATTCAAACTTTAGTTGAAGCAGGTTATAATTCCGAAAAATTTCTTATTGATAACGATACACCTACCTACTATCACCCCGGGAAATCAGGAAGATTATTTTTAAATAATAAAAAAGATCATATTGTAGGATATTTTGGAGAAATACATCCTACTATTTTAAAGCAAATTGATATGAAAACCGAGTCGTTAGTTGGTTTTGAAATTTTTATGGACAATTTAAAACTAGCAGAAAAAACTCTGAACGATCAAAAAGCAAAATTTTCATTTTCAGATTATCAAAAATCTGAGAGAGATTTTGCATTTATCGTAAACAAAGATGTGAATGCTCAAGATTTAATAGACTCTATTTCAACTGTAGATGAAAGTTTAGTAAAAGATATTAAAGTTTTTGACGTTTATGAAGGAGACAATATTCCTGAAAATCAGAAATCGATAGCAATTAATGTAACTATCCAATCATCTGAAAGAACTTTAAACGAGGATGACCTAGAAAAAATTAATAATTTGATAATTCAAACAGTTGAAAATAAAACTGGCGCTAAAATTCGATCTTAATACCTGAATGAACACTATCGACAACATAAGAAATTTTTCAATTATTGCACACATTGATCATGGTAAATCAACAATCGCAGATAGAATTATTCATAAATGTGGTGGTTTAACTGAGCGGGAAATGAAAGCCCAGGTTTTAGACTCTATGGATATTGAAAGAGAAAGAGGAATTACAATAAAAGCCCAAACAGTTAAGCTAAACTATAAAGCCAAAAATGGAAAAGAATATATATTGAATATAATAGATACCCCCGGACATGTTGATTTTAGTTATGAGGTCAGCAGATCTCTCTATGCATGTGAAGGCTCTATACTAATTGTTGACAGTACCCAAGGCGTTGAAGCACAAACATTAGCTAATGTTTATCAAGCACTAGATATTAATCATGAAATAATTCCAGTCTTGAATAAAATTGATTTACCTGCATCAGATTTAGAGAGGACAAGTAAACAAATTGAGGATGTGATCGGTATTGATACTGAAAATGCTATTCCGTGTTCCGGAAAAACTGGAGAAGGTATCGATGAGATATTAGAACAAATAATAAATCGATTGCCTGGACCAAAGGGTGATTTGGACAAAGACTTAAAATGTTTATTAGTAGATAGCTGGTACGACACATACCTTGGAGTAGTAATACTAGTAAGAGTTATAAATGGAAAGATTTCTAAAAATATGAAAATTAAGATGCTCTCAACTAATCAAGATTATGTTATTGAAAAAGTTGGTGTATTCACACCCAAACCAAGAGATATAAATGAATTAAATGCTGGTGAGATCGGTTTTATCACAACAGGAATAAAAGTTTTATCTGACACAAAAGTCGGAGACACCATTTGTGACGCTTCTAAGCCATCATTAAATCCATTACCTGGTTTCAAACCAAGTAAGCCTGTTGTGTTTTGTGGGTTGTTCCCAGTCGATAGTTCAGAATATCAAAAGTTAAAAGATGGATTAGCAAAACTCCAATTAAATGATGCTAGTTTTTCATTTGAAGCAGAAGCTTCATCTGCTTTAGGCTTGGGTTTTAGATGTGGTTTTTTGGGACTGCTTCATCTTGAAATAATTACAGAAAGATTAGAGAGAGAGTTTGATGTGAATTTACTTACAACAACACCAGGTGTTGTTTACAAAGTAAATTTGAATAAAGGAAATACAATTGATTTACAAAACCCATCAAGCTTACCCGATCCTACATTAATTAAATCTATCGAAGAGCCCTGGATCAAAGCTACAATTATAACACCAGATCAATATTTAGGATCAATAATAAAATTATGCCAAGATAAAAGAGGAATTCAAACTAATTTAACTTATTCAGGTAATAGAGCAGTTTTAAGTTATGAGCTACCGTTAAACGAAGTAGTGTTTGACTTTAACGATAGAATAAAATCTATGACAAGTGGATATGCAAGTTTTGATTATGAAATAATCGAACATCGAGAGGGAGATTTGGTAAAACTAGGAATTTTAGTAAATACTGAACCAGTTGATGCATTAGCAATGATGATCCATAAAGATTTTGCTCAGAGAACAGGCAGAGAGGTTTGCGAAAAATTAAAAGATTTAATTCCAAGACATAACTTTATGATACCAGTTCAAGCTTCAATAGGTGGCAAAATAATAGCTAGAGAAACCATCAAAGGATTTAAAAAAGATGTTTTAACCAAAATACACGGTGGTGGAGCGACTGATCGAAAAAGAAAGCTTTTAGAAAAACAAAAAAAAGGAAAAGCAAGATCCAAACAATTTGGAAGAGTTGAAATTCCACAGGAGGCTTTTATTGGAGTTTTAAAAATAAATAAAGATTAATTGAATGAAAAGAATAAATTGGGGAATAATTGGGCTCGGAAATATAGCTAATCATCATTTAAAAAGTTTTGAAAAATCATTAAATTGTAAACTAAAAGGTATTGCGAGTAGAAATCTAGGAAACTTAAAAAAATTTAAAAAAAAGATTAATCTTGATGACAAATTTTGTTTTAATAATTACGAAGATTTAATAAAACAATCGGAAATAGATATTATCTATATAACATTACCTAATTCATATCATTATGAGTGGATAAACAAATGTATCGATTATAATAAACATGTATTAGTCGAAAAACCTATTACAGAAAATTTTTTTCAACTGGAAAAGATAAAAAATAAATTACTTCAAAAAAAATCGAATGTCTTAATTTATGAGGGATTTATGTATAAATATCATTCCCAGATAAAAAAAGTTTTAGATTTAGTAAATAATAATGAAATAGGAGAGATTGAAAAGATTGTCTCAAGCTTTGGGGTAAACTTACTAACAAAAAAATATTTTTGGCTATTCAAAAAAAAAAAGAAAATAGATAAAGAAAACAGATTATTTAACAAAAAATTAGGCGGAGGATGTATTTTGGATTTAGGTTGTTATCCAGTCTCATTTATAACAATGTTATTAGAAAAATTAAATTTTACTAATTTTGAGGATTATAAAGTTTTGAATAAAAAAGTTGAGATTGGAGAAACAGGAGTTGATATTGACTCTAAAATAGAGATGAAAGTAAATGGAAAAATCAACATAAAATTATCGTCATCTTTTAAACAAGATATTGGATCTGCAACCGAGATACGTGGGTCTAGAGGAAGTATAGAAATAATAAATACATGGACAGGTTCACCAATTATAATCCTTAAAAAAGATAATAATAAAAATATAATTAAATGTGATCAAATCGATGATATCTATTTTGATCAATTAAATATAATTTCGAATGACTTACTTAATAAAAGCAATGACCAAAATATAGACAATATGCTTCTTAATATGAAAATAATTGATCAATGGTTGAATTAAAAAAAAACAAATTATTAGACTGCGTTACATTTTTTGATAATAATTTTATGTTTCAGATTAGATATAATATTTTAGTTAATTATGTAGATTATTTTGTAATCTGCGAGTCTTTGTTTGATCATAAAGGAAAAATAAAAAAACAAAATTTTATTTTGAGAGATGAATATAAAAAAGAAAAAATAAAGTATTTTTTACTAGAGAAACCATTTCCTCAAAATACAAATCCATGGGAAAATCAGGCAATACAAAGAGAATATCTTTTAAATTGTACGGATTTTGCTGATAAAGATGATTACATATTTTTTTCTGATCCGGATGAAATTCCTAGACCAGAAATTTTAAGAAATTTTGAATTAAAAAAAAAATATGGGATTTTTTTACAAAATTGTTTTAATTATAAGTTCAATTTATTTAATAAATATGAGTCACCATGGGAAGGTACAAGAGTCGCAAAAAAAAAGAATTTAAAATCTATAGATTTTATGCGACAAAAAATTAAAAGAAAAAATTTGAAATATAATTTTTTAAGATTAGATAAAGAAAAAAGCATTCAAATATTTGAAAATTCAGGATGGCATTTTAATAATGTTATGACCTACGAACAAATCTCTTTGAAATTAAAAACATTTGCTCACTCAGAGTTTACAGAAGATAATTTCTCTTCACCAGAAATTATAAAAGATAAAATTGATAAACAAATTGATTTATTTAATAGGGGTCACAAATATCAAAAAGTGAATATGGACAATAGTTTTCCAAACTATATTTTACAAAATCGTGAGAAATATTTTGAGTGGATATTGTAAAATTTAAGAAAAATTAGATCTTTAAATCTTTTATTTCAATTTTCATATCACCAATTTTAGAAATAGCTGGTCTGGCTTTTATAAATGAGTAATCAAGTTTTTGAATATTAGAGATATTATTAAAAACATAACAATCAAAATTTGGATTTCCAATTTCTATAATTTTAGTAGATGGTTCACTAAATATAATATTTGTTAATCCTGCACCATGAGAACCAATGATAATCTTTGCACTGTTAAATAATTTAATTTGTTCATCGAAAGAGAGTTCTGATAATTTGACTATTAAAAAATCTTTATTTTTTAAGTATTCAATTATTTCAAGATTATTTACAAGTTTGTTATGATTGAAAATTGAATCAGATCTATCAATATAAATATTTTTTTTTCTTTAAATTTGTTCAAATTATTTTCGTTGAGAAATATTTTTCTTATTGATTTTAAAATATCTTTATCAACATTAGCAACAGTTTCAAATTGATGTTTGTTAATTTTCCAATAAGGATGACTTGGGATAGTAATTTTATCCGCATACAAATGAGTTATTTCACTTCCATCTAGGATTTTATTTTTCGAAATATTAAAATACTCAAGACTGTCTTTTTGAAATTTTTTTTTTAAATTAGGCATTAAAATCGCATCAAAGCTGTTTAAGTCTTTAAACTTTTTAATTATAATTAATTTTGGTATTGTATCGAGCAGCCAGTGCCCATAATTTTCGATAGCAGACGCCCCTTGTATTAGTGACAGAATATTACCTTTTACTTTTTCTTGTATAAATTTTCTTATTCCAGTTTTAATAATTTCATTTTTATCTAAATTTACAAGGTGATTATCTATAAGTTGAATAGATAATTTTTCATAAATTTCATTTTTTTTGATAACTGCTACATTTTGTGATGAGTCAGTATAAATTCTTGCATTTTTG
>CABXSO010000020.1 GCA_902514945.1 uncultured Pelagibacteraceae bacterium
AATTAAAGATTATTTAAATATAAAATATACCCATTTAGGAATAAAGGGTTAATTAATGAAATTATTAAGGGTTGGTGAGTATGGTAACGAGCTACCTGCAATATTTGATGATAAAAATAAGATTAGAAATTTACAGCAAAATTAAAGAAATAAAATTAGTGGTTAGGATTATCGTTGTCCACCACGAGACATATCTCAGATTTTGTCAAAAATCGTCTACCTGTGCCATTATCCAGCGAGAACATTCCACCAATACCCTTTACGGCATCTATTGTAAGATCTGTGTGTTTCCACTTTTCATATTGATCACCATTCATATAAAACGGAACTCCACCAATTTCTCCTAACTTTATATCGTTATCACCTAAAGGAAATTCTCCTTCTTGAAAACACATGGGTGCACTCCCATCGCAACAACCTCCTGATTGGTGAAACATTAACTTTTCACCATACCTCTCTTTTAATTCTGATAGTAAGCTTAACGCTGAGTGAGTTGCGGATACTTTCATATTTTTTCTCTGGCCCATGATGTCGAATCATGGACCAGTATATATTATTTGTTTAAAAGAAGCCTAATTTCTTTTCAGCATAAGAAACGTGTAAGTTCTTGTTCTGTCTGTAATGATTAAGCATCATTTTATGAGTTTCTCTTCCAACTCCTGATTGTTTATAACCACCAAATGGCGAGTGTGCTGGATAAGCATGATAACAATTTGTCCATACTATTCCTGCTTGTATCGCTCTACCCATTCTGTGAGCTATATTACCATTTCTAGTCCATACAGCAGCTCCCAAACCATAAAGAGTATCATTAGCAATTTTTAATGCCTCTGCTTCATCTTTAAATTTGATCACTGATACAACTGGTCCAAAAATCTCCTCTTGAGAGATTCTCATCTTGTTGTTAGCTTCAAAAATAGTAGGTTGAATGTAGTTACCTTTTTCTAGGCCACTATTCAATTTAGCTTCACTTCCACCAGTTAGAACATTTGCACCCTCTTTCTTACCAATATCTAAGAAAGATTTAATTTTCTCCATCTGTTCTACTGAGGCTTGAGCTCCAATCATAGTTTCCATTTTTAAAGGATTGTCTTGAACAACAGCTTTTGTTCTTGCAATAGCTCTTTCCATGAATTTATCATAGATAGACTCTTGAACTAAAGCTCTACTTGGACAAGTACAAACCTCACCTTGGTTTAGATTAAACATTACAAAACCTTCTATACACTTATCAAAGAAGTCATCATCTTTTTCCATGATATCCTCAAAG
Organism: uncultured Pelagibacteraceae bacterium; assembly: GCA_902514945.1. Lineage (GTDB taxonomy): Bacteria > Pseudomonadota > Alphaproteobacteria > Pelagibacterales > Pelagibacteraceae > Pelagibacter. Next base: position 1,271 of record CABXSO010000020.1, read on the forward strand.
AAAATGTTAGGAGATTTTCCACCTAATTCCAATGTAATTGGAATTATGTTTTGTGCAGCATACTGCATGATTAATCTTCCAGTAGTTGTTTCACCAGTAAATGCAACCTTAGCAACTCTTTTAGAAGATGCTAAAGGCTTACCTGCTTCTAATCCAAAACCACTCACAATATTGACAACCCCTGGAGGTAATAAGTCTCCAATAAGTTCCATCATTACCATGATTGATGCTGGTGTTTGCTCAGCTGGTTTTAAAACCGAACAATTTCCGGCAGCTAGTGCTGGTGCTAATTTCCATGTAGCCATCAATAATGGGAAATTCCATGGAACTATTTGACCAACTACACCTAGTGGTTCATGAAAGTTGTATGAGTATTGATTATTAGCTATTTCAGCAATAGATCCCTCTTCTGCTCTAATAACTCCAGCAAAATATCTCCAATGATCAACGACCAGTGGTAAATCTGCTGCCATACATTCTCTGATAGGTTTTCCATTATCTAAACATTCAGCAACTGCTAATAAGTTTAGATTTTTTTCTAAAACATCAGCGATCTTGTACAAGAGATTTGATCTTGTAGTGATGTCAGTTTTTCCCCACTCAACGAAAGCTGCGTGAGCTGCATCTAATGCTGCCTCAACGTCTTGTTCATTTGATCGTGCTACTGAACAGATTTTCTCATTAGAAATCGGGCTAACATTATCAAAATATTTACCAGATTTAGGCTCTACAAATTTTCCGTTAATGTAGTTTCCATACTTAGCTTTAAACGGAAATTTCACCTTTAAATGAGAAGTATCTAATACAGATGACACTTTCATTGCTTCTGCACTCATTTTTTTTCTCCTCTTTTTTTTGTTAGTTAACTTTATGTTATTGTTTTTTCTAGATTTACTTAAACGTTTCTTGGTCGCAGACGTTTTATGTCTAACTTTGCTTTTTGTTTTAAGTTTTTTTCTAGATGTTTTGACCAACTTAATTTTTTTTTTGGTCTTTTTTTTTGCTATTTTTTTTCTTTTAATAGCCATTAACTTATTAAACTAGCAATCTTGATCAGTGTCTATTTCTTATAATTTAAATTTCTACTCAAGATTGTACGACTACTACATATTGTGTCTATTAATCAGGTGATTAATATTTTTTTTTATGCAATTAGAGATTTCTAAATGGATATAAATTTTTTTAAACAAACGAGAATTTTAGATGGTGGAATGGGTCAAGAACTTTTGGCTAGGGGAATGAAACCTCTGGGAAGTTTATGGAGCGCAAGTGCCTTATTAAATGAGAATTATCATGATCTTTTGTTAAACGCCCATTTAGATTATATCAAAGCAGGCGCGGAGGTCATCGTTACAAATACATTTGCAACTAGAAGAGTTCGATTAAAAGAAAATAACATAGATAATAAATTTGAATATTTAAATAAAAAAGCAGGAGAAATTGCAAAAAGAACAAAGGATTATTTTCCAAAAGTTTTAGTCGCTGGAGGATTGCCCCCTCAAAATTCAACTTATAAAGCTGACGATAGATCTGAGGGTGAGATAAAAACAGACTTTTTTAATCAGGCAAAAATATTAAATCCTTATGTAGATTTTTTTTATTTTGACGTTTTAAGTAGTTTAAAAGAAATAAAGATTGCAATTGATAGCATACAAGAATTCAATAAACCTTATTTGATAGGAGCACATATTTCTGAGGGCACTAAAATGCCAAGCGGAGAGCTAATTTCAGAATTAAAAAATATTTTTAAAAAAGAAAAAACACTTGGTGTTATTCTTTCATGTATTTCACCTGAAAATTATGATTTAAATTTTGATAAAATTAAAAATTTAGGCGTTCCATTTGGTTTTAAGTTAAATGGATATTTAAAAACTGCACCATTAAATATAAACGATAAAAATAATGATTACTTACAACCTAATAAGTTTTTAGGTAAAAGAGATGATTTATCTCCTGAAAAAATGTTTGAGTTTGTGAAAAAATTTAAGAATGAGGGTGCTACTATTTTAGGTGGATGCTGTGAAACAAGTCCACAACATATCAAATCTTTTGCATCGCTTAAGTAATTTTTTTATAATCTGCTTTTCTTACAAAATAAATACCAATTGAAACTGCAATTAAAGAAATTAGTACTTTTATGGTAATTAATTCTTTTAGGAATATATAGCTTAAAATAGTTCCAAAAATAGGAATTAAATAAGATACTTGTGATTGAAAAATTAGGCCATTGTTTACTAAAATTCTAAATCTTAAAAGCCAAGCTATTCCTGTTGAAACAAGTCCTAAATAAATCACTGAAATGGTTGAATCGACTCTTGGAACTAAATTCCATGGTTGTTCTATAAAACTAACTAATGGAACCAAAATAATTGTTGCCCAAATTAAAATGGATCCAGTTACATTTTCATTCTTTTTTTTACTTATTTTTAAAGTTAAAACACCTCCAATTACATAACAAGTTGAACCTAAAAGAATTAATAGAGCAGATATAAAATTATTCTCATCGATTAATAAATTATCTGAAAATAAATAAAGAATACCAGAAAAACCAATCAAAATTCCAAAGGTTTTGATAAAATTGAACTTTTCATTTTTTGTATAAAAATGACCCAACACAGTGGAGCTTAAAGGTGTAGTAGACATTAAAATCGCTGCTAAATTACTTTGAACAGATTTAATTCCATAAGCGATAAGAAAAAAAGGTACAACTAAATTTATAAAACCTATTAATGCAAACCAGTACCAATCTTTTGAAAATGCTTCTATTTTTATATCCTTATAGTAACAAAGCAATAAAACGGGTATGGCTCCAAAAAAAACTCTTAAAAAAGCAATTGTTACTGGTCCAAAAGAATAAGTTGCAATTTTAATATTAAAAAAAGCAGAGGCCCAAATTAATGCTAATAAAAGTAATAATAAATAATCTAATAATTTTGGTTGTCTCATTCTACTAATTCTATTATTGATCCATTGGTAATTTTACTCAAATCCTCAAAACTAATCTTAAAGATACAGTTAGGATGACCAGCGGCAGCAAATAATTCGTCAAATCTCTTTAAAGAAAGATCTATTAAGATTTCGATTTTGTTTAGATGACCAATTGGTGATACGCCCCCTATTGTAAAGCCTGTAACATTTTTAACATCATCAGCTGAAGCCATAGATATATCTTTCATATTTAAAATTTTTTTAATCTTATTAAGGGAGGCTTTTTTATCCCCAGCGACAAGACATAAAATAAAGTTTTGCTCAGTTTTAAAAAGTAAACTTTTGACGATCGCACCAACTTCACAATTTAAAGATTTAGCGGCATCAAGAGCGGTCCTTGCTGAACTTTTTAAAACAACTACCTCAGAATTTGTCTCAAATTGTTTTAGTATTTTCTGAACTCTTTTTACCGGTTCTTTATCTATTAATGTCATTATTCAACTTATGAGTGTTAGTTTTTTTTTAAGTTTAATTGTAAACTCATGTGAAAAGTGCATAGGTGATATTAAGTAAAAGAACATTATTTAGCAGTCTTTATTTGATACCACAAGGCCCAGAATTATAAAGGAGATAACATGAGTGCAAATGATGTATTAAAAACTATCAAGGATAAAGACATTGAGTACGTAGACTTAAGATTTACCGATCCTAGAGGTAAATTACAACACGTAACCATGGATGCAAAAATGGTTGATGATGAAATGTTAAATGAAGGAATTTTTTTTGATGGTTCATCAATTGCAGGTTGGAAAGCGATTAACGAGTCTGACATGATCCTCAAACCAGATACATCAAGAGCAATCGTAGATCCATTTACATCTCATAATACCTTGAATCTTTTTTGCGATATTTTAGATGCAATAAAAAAAGATCCTTATGAAAGAGATCCAAGAGGTACAGCCAAAAAAGCTGAGGCCTACTTAAAAAGTTCAGGGATAGGAGATAAAGCATTTTTTGGTCCTGAGGCAGAATTTTTCGTATTCGATGATGTGAGATTTAAAAATGATATGAATGAAACTGGATTTAAAATTGATAGTAAAGAAGGTCCTTACAATACCGGTAAAGAATATGAAAATGGAAATTTAGGTCACAGACCAGGAATTAAAGGTGGTTATTTCCCTGTTCCACCAGTTGATAGTGAACAAGACATGAGAAGTGAATATTTAAAAGCGATGAAAGAAATGGGTATTAAAGTAGAAAAGCACCACCATGAGGTTGCACCAAGTCAACATGAGCTTGGAATGTACTTCGGAACTCTTGTAGATCAAGCTGATAACTTACAACTTTATAAATATGCTGTTCACATGGTTTCTAATTCATTCGGTAAGACAGCTACATTTATGCCAAAGCCGGTAAAGGGTGACAATGGTTCAGGTATGCACGTTCACCAATCGATTTGGAAAGGTGATACTGCATTATTTTCTGGTGATAAATACGCAGGTTTGTCAGACACAGCCTTACACTATATAGGCGGAATTTTAAAACATGCAAAAGCAATAAACGCTTTTTCTAACGCTACAACGAATAGTTACAAAAGATTAATTCCAGGGTTTGAAGCTCCAGTATTATTAGCTTATTCAGCAAGAAACAGATCAGCATCTTGTAGAATTCCTATTACTTTAAGTAAAAAAGCTGCTAGATGTGAAATTAGATTTGGTGATGCTGCTGGAAACCCTTATCTAACTTTTGCTGCAATGTTAATGGCTGGTTTAGATGGGATTAAAAATAAAATTGATCCAGGTAAATCATTTGATAAAGATCTTTATGCGTTGTCTGAAGACGAGGTTAAAAAAATACCTACTGTTTGTGGATCTTTAAGAGAAGCAATGGAAAGTCTAGATAAAGATAGAGATTTCTTAAAACAAGGTAATGTATTCACTGATGACCAAATTGATGCTTATATTGCATTAAAGTATGAGGAAATTCATAACTTCGAACATACTCCGCATCCAATTGAATTTGAAATGTATTATAGCTGTTAAACCTTAAAGGATTCTCCGCAGCCGCATCTTTCAGTCTCGTTAGGATTATTAAAAACAAATGTAGAGGAAAAATCCTCTTTTTTATAATCCATCTCTGTCCCTAGAAGATACATAACTGCTGCCGCATCAATGTAAACTTTTACTCCTTTGTCCTCAATCAATTCATCGTTTGGATTGATCTTTTTCGAGTATTCCATCACGTATGACATACCTGCACAGCCACCTGATTTTACAGAAACTCTCACACCAATTGCATTTTTTTCAGCATTAGACATGATTTCTTTTATTCTTGAAGCAGCATTATCACTTAATTTAATTATTTGACCCATTATAAATTCAACTCCAATTTAGCAGCATCTGACATCATATCTTTTGTCCATGGTGGATCCCAAACTAGTTGGAGATCTACATCATCTATTCCCTCCACTTGCATTGCGCCTTCTTTTACCTCTTTAGGTAAACTTTCAGCTACTGGACAATTTGGTGTTGTTAGTGTCATCTTAATTTCAGCCTTACTACCATCTACTTTAATATCATAAATTAATCCAAGTTCATATATATTCACTGGTAATTCTGGATCGTAGATTTTTCTGATTTCTTCAATTATTTTATTTTTGACATCCATAATTAATTTTCTGTGCTGATTTCTTTTCCATCATTTTCCATTGCCGACACTAAAGTGTGCCATGATAAAGTAGCACATTTAACTCGCATGGGATATTGTTTCACGCCTGATAAACACATCAATTTTGTTTTATCATCTTCTTTTAAAATCTTATTTTTAAGTTCAGGATTTTCTTTAATCATTCCTAAAAAATCCTCAATTATTTCTTTAGCCTCATTATCACTTTTTCCTTTAATTAAATCTGTCATTATAGAAGCCGATGCCATTGATATTGCACATCCACTTCCTTCAAAAGAAATATCCTCAACTTTTCTTTGTTCATTTAATTTTAAATACACATGTACATTATCTCCACATAATGGATTATTTCCTTTTGCATCTTTGTTAAAATTCTCTGTTTTTCCTAAATTTCTAGGATTTTTTCCATGTTCTAAAATTAGTTCTTGATATAATTCTTTTAAGTTCATTTTAAATCAAAAATTTTTTTACAATTATTAATACCTTCATTTAATTTATCTAAATCATCTTTAGTATTATAAACACCCAATGATGCCCGCGCACTTGCGGGTATACCTAATTTGTCATGAAGTATTTGACAACAATGATGACCCGCCCTTATAGCAACTCCAGTTTCATCCAGGATTGTTGCAATGTCATGTGGATGAACTCCTTCTACAGTAAAAGACAAAACTCCACCACGCTCTTTTGGATTTCCGATTAGTTTCACAGAATTATTTTTTTTTAAAATTTCTTGACCGTATTCTATTAATTCTTTTTCATGTTTAATTATATTTTCAATTCCTATACTTTCTAAAAATTTTATAGATTGATCAAACGCTATGACTTGAGCTGTAGCCATTGTTCCAGCTTCATACTTATTTGGAAGTTCTCCATAAGAAATTCTATCTTTTTTAACTTCATTTATCATTCCTCCACCTCCTTGGTATGGTGGTAGTTGCTCTAGCCATTTCTTTTTTCCATACAAAACTCCAAGACCTGTTGGACCGTACATTTTGTGACATGATATTGCATAAAAATCACAATCTAGATCCTGCATATCCAATTTTAAATGTGGGCCTCCTTGGCAACCATCTACTACAACAACAATCCCTTTTGAATGTGCTAATTGGGTTATCTCTTTTATTGGTAAAACTGCACCAGTAACATTAGACAAATGTGTTATAGCTATTACTTTAGTTTTGTTTGTAATTTCTTTCTCTATATTTTCAATCGGAATGTCTCCATCTTCATTTATCTCTGCAAACTTTATTTTAATATTTTTAGATTTTCTTAAAAAATGCCACGGAACATAATTTGAATGATGCTCTAGCTCTGTAATTAAAATTTCGTCATTTGGCTCCAAGATTGCTTGACCTAGAGTATTAGCAACCAAATTTAAAGCTTCTGTAGCACCTTTGGTAAATACAATTTCATTTTTATCATTTGCATTTATATATTTTTGTACAGAAGTCCTAGTATTTTCATACAAATTGGTAGCTGCAACAGCCAAATAATGAATACTTCTACCTACATTCGAAAATTGTTTGGAATAAAAATCATTTATTCTGTCAAGAACCACTTTAGGTTTTTGAGAGGAGTTAGCACTATCTAAATAAACTAAATCATTATTTTGAATTTTTTCATCAAAAATAGGAAATTCTTTTCTAATGTTATCTATATTCATTCTTTTACTCCAATAATATTTTTAATTAAGTTCCTGATTTCAGAGTCAGTGATCTTTTCGATAACATCTAGTAAAAACCCATTTATCAAAAGTTCTTTTGATTGTTGGTAATTTAAACCACGAGACATTAAATAAAAGATTGAGTCTTCATTTAAACTTCCTGATGATGATCCATGAGAGCATTTTACATCATCAGCATAAATTTCTAATTCTGGTTTTGCATTAAACTCTGATGTTTCATCTAACAATATTGCTTTACTTAATTGATACCCATCAGTTTTTTGAGCTTTTGAATTTACAAATATTCTTCCTTGATATGCAGACTTTGAATTTTTTCCAAGAACACTTTTAATAAGTTGATAACTTTTTGTGTTCTCCACTAAATGGTTGATTGTAGTTCTAATCTCGTGTTGTTGATTTTCTTTCAAGGAAAAAATACCATTAATGAATGCAGAGGAATACTCACCATTTAAATTACAATTAATCTCATTTTTAATATAATCTGAACCTGCAGATAATATAAATGTTTCAGAAACACTGTTATTGTTCTGTTCAATATTGTTAAAAGAGTATTTTAAATTATTATTTCTAAATTTATCAATTTTATAGTTTTTGAGGATTGAGTTTTTTTCCAAATTGAAATTGTAAAATATATTAATAAAGTTTTTCGCTGTGTTATTGGAAAAATAATCAATAAGCTTTAGACAACTATTTTCACCTAATTCAAAATCTAATCTCAAATTGATATTGGTTGATTTTATTTTATTATCTGTTGAGTGATAAATAATTAGAGGTTTCTTTAGAAAATAATTTTTTTTGATTAAAATTTTAAAAACTTTATCAGTAAATGCACCATTTAAATCAATTAATGAGTTTTCATAATCAAATGGTATATCTTTTTTAGTTTCATCAATTATTTCAATTTTATTTTGGTCTTCAAAGTTAAAATCAATTTTTTCAATTCTTCCGTTTATAAAAATAATTTTATTATGCTCCAAACCATCAACAAAAATAGATGGATCGATCTTATTAGATTGAGAATAATCATTGAAAAAACTTAAGTCGCTAATATTCTTTTTGATGATCTGACTAATATCTAAAAACTTCCAATCTTCTTGCTTTCTATTTGGAAAACCTCTTTTTTTAAAATTATTTAAAAAATTTTTTTTAAACTGAATTTCCTCATTAGAAAGTTTTGAAGTTTTTACTATTTTATCAAAATCTGACTGTAGTTGTTCGCTCATTTAATTAAAACTTTCGTAACCTTTTTTCTCTAATTCGATTGCTAATTCTGGACCACCAGATTTTATTATCTTTCCATTCATTAGAACATGAACAAAGTCAGGTTTAATGTAATCTAATAATCTTTGATAATGGGTTATTATTAGAAAAGAATTATCTTTCTTTCTTAAAGTATTAACTCCATCTGCAACTATTTTAAGCGCATCTATGTCTAGGCCTGAGTCTGTCTCATCTAAAATGGATAGTTTTGGAGCCAACATAGACATTTGTAAAATTTCATTTTTCTTTTTTTCTCCACCGGAAAACCCAACATTTAATTGTCTATTCAGTTTTTCCTCATCAAATTTTAATTCCTTAGATTTTTCTTTAACAAGTTTTAAAAATTCAATCGCATCTAATTCTTTTTCACCTCTTGCTTTTCTAATTGCATTCAAAGATGTTTTTAGAAAAATATTTGTATTTACACCTGGAATTTCTAATGGATATTGGAAAGCTAAAAAAATTCCTTTGTGTGCTCTTTCTTCTGTCTCAAGATCAAATAAATTTTTATTTTCAAACAAGATCTCACCTGACACCTCGTAACCTTTTTTTCCTGATAGAATATTAGATAATGTGCTTTTTCCTGATCCGTTTGGACCCATAATTGCGTGAACTTCGCCAGGATTTATATTCAAGGAAAAACCCTTTAATATCGATTTATTTTCAACATTCGCATTTAAATTACTTATTTTGAGCATTAACCAACACTTCCCTCTAAGCTGATACCTACAAGTTTCTGGGCCTCAACTGCAAACTCCATTGGTAATTGTTGTAATACTTCCTTACAAAAACCATTAACAATTAATCCTACAGCTTCTTCAGGATTAAGTCCTCTTTGTTGGCAGTAATGTAATTGTTCTTCACTAATTTTTGATGTCGTAGCTTCGTGTGCAATATTTGAGTCATAATTTTTATTTTTAATATAAGGTACTGTGTGTGCACCACATTTATTACCCATTAATAAAGAGTCACATTGTGTGTAGTTACTAGAATTTTTTGCTTTTGAGTTAATATCTACTAAACCTCTATAAGTCATATCAGAAAATCCAGCACTTATACCTTTTGAAATAATTTTACTTTTGGTATTTTTTCCTAAATGAATCATCTTTGTTCCAGTGTCTGCTTTTTGATGATTGTTTGTAATTGCTATAGAATAAAATTCACCAATTGAGTTGTCACCTTTTAATATACAGCTTGGATATTTCCAGGTTATAGCTGAACCTGTCTCAACTTGAGTCCAAGAAATCTTAGAATTTTTTCCCTTACATAATCCTCTTTTAGTTACAAAATTATAAATTCCTCCTTTACCATTTTCATCACCAGGATACCAATTTTGTACAGTAGAATATTTTATCTCTGCATCATCCAAAGCAATTAATTCAACATTCGCTGCGTGCAGTTGATTTTCATCTCTCATTGGAGCAGTGCATCCTTCGAGGTAACTCACATAACTCCCTTTATCAGCAATAATTAATGTTCTTTCAAACTGTCCTGTCTCTGATGCATTAATTCTGAAATAAGTTGATAGTTCCATAGGACACTTGACACCTTCAGGAATATAAACGAATGAACCGTCTGTAAAAACAGCTGAGTTTAGTGTGGCAAAGAAATGATCGGTTACTGGTATTACTGTACCTAAATATTTTTTTACAAGATCAGGATGTTTTTGAATTGCTTCTGACATTGAACAAAAAATTATTCCATGCTTAGTTAATTCACCTTTAAAAGTAGTCGCAACAGAAACAGAGTCAAAAACTGCATCAACAGCAATACCATTTAACCTTGCTTGTTCTTGTAATGGAATTCCAAGTTTCTTGTATGTTTCCAAAAGTTTTGGGTCAAGCTCATCTAAACTTTTTGGTTTTTCACTCATACTTTTTGGTGCTGAATAATAGTACAAGTCTTGATAATCAATTTTAGGATATTTTGGTTTTTGCCAGTTTGGTTCTTTTAAGAGTTTTAATCTTTCGTAAGCTTTTAACCTAAAATCTAACATCCATTTTGGTTCCTTCTTAATATTCGAAATAAATTTTATCACATCTTCATTTAATCCTTTGGGTGCTTTAATGTTTTCAATATCAGTCGTAAAACCGTATTTATAATCTTTTAAATTTTCTATATCTTTTTCTCTTGTATCCATTTTATGCTCTTCTATCTAAATTATCTTGAACTAAATCTTCTAAACTTTTTTTATCAAAAAAGTTATTTATGTGTGTCTCAAGTTCATCCCAAAGGTTATGAGTTAGACATTTTGTTGCTTTACCGTTACATCCTTTTTTTAACTCTTTTTTACATTGTACAGTTTTCACTTTTTCATCTACTGCATCTAAAATATTTGTAAGTTTAATCTCTCTAGCTTTTTTATTTAAAATGTATCCACCTTGTTTACCCCTAACACTTTGTACAATTTCATTTTTTCTTAATTTTGAAAAAATTTGCTCTAGATAATCAAGAGAGATACCTTGTCTTAGTGAAATGTCTCTTAAAGAAACTGGATTGATTTCATTAAATCTTGCCAGATCTACTAAAGCCATTACGGCATATCTACCTTTAGAACTTAGTTTCATAATCCGCTATTTTACTGGGTATATATAAACCTGACTAAAATAGTCAAGTATCTTAAGAAAAAAAAGATTAACATTTTGTGACGCAGTTGTGATAAACCTATTTTTTTTTTGAGAATGCTAATCATTACTAATAATGGAAAATAAAATTTTAGAAATATTTATACCTGGGCCTGCGGGAAGACTTGAGGCAAAATATTATAAAAGTAAAAAAAGTACTTCACCTATTGCTTTAGTATTACAGCCTCATCCACAATACGGGGGAACAATGAATAACAAAGTAGTTGTAGAAACATTTCGTGCATTCATGGAAAATGATTTTTCTGTATGTAGAGTAAACTTTAGAGGTGTTGGAAAAAGTGATGGTGAATTTGATAACGGACAAGGGGAATTAGCTGATGCTGCTGCTGCGTTAGATTGGTTGGAAAGAGAAAATTTTGATAATTCTCAATGTTGGGTATCTGGTTTTTCTTTTGGTTCTTTAATAGCAATGCAGCTATTAATGAGAAGACCTGA
>CABXSO010000021.1 GCA_902514945.1 uncultured Pelagibacteraceae bacterium
AACATCTGTATCATTGTTGTCTAATTTATTCTGAAAATATTCCAACGAATTATTGATATGACTTAAATCTTCTTTCGCATTTAATAGTATTTTGCAACCAATATTTATTGGATGATTTTCATCATTTGCGTTAGATGTTTCAGCTAAAATAATAAATAAAAAAATTAATATTTTTTTCATAAAAAATATTGATTAAATTATATAAAGTATAACAAATTAAACTTTATATAATAGTATTATCAACACGGTAAAAACATTGAGAGATAGAAAGCTTATTTCATATGTTAAAATTTATAAAATGAAAAAGTTTTTAGGAATTGTAGTTTTGTTTTTCTTGTTATCATCATGTAGTGATGTTGCGTTAGAGCTTATGCGTCAGACTAAGTACATAAATAGAGCTTTGTATCCAAATGAAACAATAAATTTGATGGGTAGAAAATGTGTATGTGTTGATGAAAATATTGCAGGAACATCTGGTATTAGAGATAACTTGATAGCATTTAAAGACGACAAACTAGGCTATATAAAATATCGTTTTGATCTTGAAAATGTTCATGATTATAAAACTGCTGCTCATGGCAACTATTTTGTTTATAAAAATTTTGATTTAATTAAAAGTGGCAGATGGAAAATGAATGTGAGAGGTAAAATTTTTCTTGATGGAGATAAGAATAATATAATGAGATTTCATTTAAGAGAAGAGGTTTACAAAGACAATAATTTAGAAGTTAAAATAAAAAATAAAAATTATCCAAACAGTAAATTTTTTAAAATTGATTTAATATTAAAAAGTCAATTTTATTATGATTTAAATAAGTATTAAACTAGAACTAGACTAGAACCTGGGGAGATAAAATAAAAAAAATTTACTTATTCATCTTGTTCAATTATAAATAATGGCATAAAACTCATGAAATTCATTAATGCCCTCGTGGTGAAATTGGTAGACACAAAGGACTTAAAATCCTTGCCGCTTGCGGAGTGCCAGTTCGAGTCTGGCCGAGGGCACCACTAAATGAAAAAAATTCAAATTATTTCTGACAAAAATTTAAAGTCAAAAAGAATAAAGAATTCTTTGGTTAAAATATTAAATAAAACAACGCTCAAAAAAACTAATATCATAATAGTTATTGGTGGTGATGGATTTATGCTCCAGACATTAAAAAAAAATAAAAGATCTAAAAAATTTTTTTATGGAATAAATTCTGGTAATTATGGTTTTTTGATGAATAAATTTTCATCAAAAACAATTTTAAAAAATTTAAGTAAGGCTAATGTAATTATTATTTCACCATTAGAAATGACTGTAAAAAATAATAGAAATCAAATTAGAAAACATCTAGCAATTAATGAAGTTTCAATATTAAGACAAAGTAGGCAAGCTGCTTCATTGTCAATAAATCATGGTTCAAAACAAGTTATTAAAAGATTAGTTTCCGATGGTGTGCTTGTTTCAACACCTGCAGGAAGTACTGCTTATAATTTATCAGTTCATGGACCAATATTAAGTTTAAATTCAAAAAAGCTATCTATTTCCCCGATCAGCCCATTTCGACCCAGAAGATGGAGAGGGAAGATAGTAAGTTATAAGTCAAAAATAATAATTAAAAATTTAAATCCTAAAAAAAGACCGATTAGTGCTGTAGCAGACAACATTGAGGTGAGAAATGCAAAAGACATTACTGTTAAAACTAAACAAGATATAAAATTTAATCTAATGTACGATAAAAATAGAAGTCTACAAAATAAAATTAAGATTGAACAGTTAAGAAGAGAAACCTCTTAATGGTGCCCCCGCACGGATTCGAACCGCGGACCTATTGATTACAATCAATTGCTAAACTTTAAGTAAACATTTGTTTGCAACAATAATCTTAAAATACTTTCGACTTGGCAAAACTATGGTAACAGTGGTAGAGTTTTTCTATGAAACGTAATGGTTTCACACTAATAGAACTTTTAGTTGTAGTAGCTATAATCGGTATTCTAGCTGCTGTGGGTGTGGTTGCTTATAATGGTTATACCGACTCAGCAAGAGTAAACGCAACGAAGACAATTTATAAACAAGTTCACAAATATATTTTATTTGAACTTAAAAAGTGCCTCATAGGTGAAGAAACTGCTATGAATAATAATTTAACTTGTTTGAATAGAACAGGCTCATCAGTAATTAGAGCTGCTGAAAAATCTCTGAAAAATTTTAAAAATCCTTACGACTCTGCTGAAAGTGCAGTTATACTTGGTGATCAATATGTAAAAGGAAAAGTTTATATTACTTCTAGTAATCAAAACGTAATATTGCATGTATGCTTTAAAGATAGTTGTGGTAATGATGCAAATAAAACTGGAGTAACAATTCCAGTCGAATAATAATAAGAAATTTTTAAATATAAATAAGGAGGTTAATATGGGAATATTAGTAAAAGGTGAGATTACAATTACTAAAGGATTTAAAACCTGGAAAGAGATGGTCTATGCACAGGATGGAAAATTAAAAGAGCATGGAATAAAATTTGTTTTTGCAGGCACACAAAAAGATGACCCGACAAAACTTCATACAGTAATGCAATTTCCAAACATGGAATCACTTCAAGCTTTTAAAGATGATAAGGAACTTGCTGAGAAAAGAAAAGAAGCAGGTGCTGTTTTAGAGAGTGCCGTAATGATACCAATTTCAGATGAACATTTAACCAACTATCCGGATGCATATACAAATCATTAAATGAAAAAACTTTTAGGGATCGTGGTTCTGGGTTTGTTGTTGAGCGGTTGTGCATCAACTTCATTATTAGAATACAGATATGAAACAGGTGGTCAATTAAGTTCTCATAGTGTTTCTGGTTGGACTGATGAAGAAATGGTTATTAAGGCTCATCAAGAGTGTATGAAATTTAATAAAAAGGCTAGAGCTAAAAATGTAATTAAAAGATATGAAGGTGGCCTTGGAAAGATTTTAGGTGAAGGTGGTGAATATGATATCTGGATATACGATTGTTATGTTCCAGATAAAAGTACTAACAGTTCAACTAATGCATCATCTTCAAATTCAGATACTAGCAATAGTTCAGCGAGCTCTTCATCATCTTCTAATTCAGAAACCGAAAGAAGAAAAGCATTAGTAAAGAGATGGTATGATCCTGGTTATACTGAAGCTGGTTTTCCTCAAAAGGAATCTTTCTGGATATTTTTGAAAAGCCCACCACCAAATGCAGATCTTTATGCAGAGTTAGCCTGTAGAATTGCTAAGTCAGAATATAATCTTAGTGGGTTCACAATTACAGTTTGGGACTTCAATAAAAAAAAATATGGTAAAGCAAGATGTTATTAGTTCGACACACTCTCGACACAATAGTTAAGAGTTTTTATATTTTGCAAAAATAAATAGTGTTGATTTTATTGAGTGATGGTGCCCCCGCACGGATTCGAACCGCGGACCTATTGATTACAAATCAATTGCTCTACCAGCTGAGCTACAAGGGCATGTGCAATAATTATTAATTATTTATTAATTAATCAACTCTTTTTTTTATGTAACTTAAATAATGGAATGTTATAGCAGCACTATTTGATATATTTAAGCTTTCAATTTTTTTATTGATATCAATCTTAACTAAAAAATCAGCATATTTAGACGTATGCATATGTAAACCCGAACCTTCAGACCCGAATAAAAGTATATTATTACCTTTCCAATCTATCTCAGTAAAATTTTGCTTTCCTTTACTATCAAAACCATAAACCCAGAAGTTTTTATCTTTGAGATTTTTCAAAATTGAATTTATATTTGATACTTCAAAAATATTTAAATATTCAATCGACCCGCTTGCAGCTTTATACATTAATTTACTTTCACTTGGAAAATGTCTCTCTTTAATAATTAGGCCATCAATATCAAATGATACTGCACTTCTTATGAGAGCACCAATATTTCTGGGATCTGTTACTCCATCCAAACATACAAAAGTGATATTTTTTTTTCCTTTAATAAATTCTTTAAGTATGGGTCTTTCTAAATGTTCAATTTCAGCTACATATCCTTGATGTAACAAGTTTTCTTTGGTTGTATATTTGTCTAATTCTTTTTTGGTTTTGAAAAAAACTTTTACTTCATTTAATAGGTTCTTTTTAGGACTGTGTCTGTGAAGATTTTTTTTACTTTCCTCTGTTAAAAAAACTCTTAAAACCTTTCTCTTAGGATTTTTAAGAGCCTCTATAACAGCGTGTTGACCAACAATAAAAAATGAGGATTTATTCATAAATTTCTCATAGTTTTACACGTTTTTTGAATATTTTCTTAATAAATCACGTATTGCATTTACATGAATAAAATATATAAAACGCATGTTGTTTGAAGCTTTATTGAACAAGGGGACGCTTCCCCTAAGGGAGGGGTTCCAGAGCGGTCAAATGGGGCGGGCTGTAAACCCGTTGACTTCGGTCTTCGAAAGTTCGAATCTTTCCCCCTCCACCATTCAATGAACTTTGGCAATACTGGAGTGTTACTCTTGGGGTTGTGCGGGTGTAGTTCAATGGTAGAACGCTAGCCTTCCAAGCTGGATGTAAGGGTTCGATTCCCTTTACCCGCTCCAAGAACATAAATTTAAAATTGAAAAGTGAGGAAAAAAAGTAATGTCTAAAGAAAAATTTGTAAGAAATAAACCACATTGTAACATAGGTACAATTGGTCATGTCGATCATGGTAAAACAACTTTAACTGCGGCAATCACAAAAGTTTTATCAGAAACTGGTGGTGCTACTGCTGTAGCATATGATCAAATTGATAAAGCTCCAGAAGAAAAAGAAAGAGGAATTACAATTTCTACAGCACACGTTGAATACGAAACAGAAAAACGTCATTATGCACACGTAGACTGTCCTGGACATGCTGACTATGTTAAAAACATGATTACAGGTGCAGCACAAATGGATGGAGCAATTTTAGTTGTTAATGCTGCCGATGGTCCAATGCCACAAACTAGAGAACATATTCTTCTAGCAAGACAAGTTGGTGTTCCAGCAATTTGTGTTTACTTAAATAAAGTCGATCAGGTTGATGATAAAGAAATGATTGACTTGGTTGAAGAGGAAATAAAAGAACTATTGACTTCATATAAATTCCCAGGAGATAAAACGCCTATAGCTAAAGGTTCTGCCTTAGCTGCTGTTGAGGGAAGAGATGATGAAATTGGAAAAAATTCAATTTTAGAGTTAATGAAGAATGTTGATTCATTTATACCTCAACCTGACAGACCGAAAGATAAACCTTTCTTAATGCCTGTAGAAGATGTCTTTTCTATTTCTGGTAGAGGAACAGTCGCAACAGGTAGGGTAGAGTCTGGTGTTCTTAAAACTGGTGATGAAATCGAAATTATTGGTATTAGAGAAACTAAAAAATCAGTTTGTACTGGTGTTGAAATGTTCAGAAAACTTTTAGACTCAGGTGAAGCAGGTGATAATGTAGGTGTTTTATTAAGAGGTGTAGAGAGAACCGATATCGAAAGAGGACAAGTGCTTTGTAAGCCTGGTTCAGTTACACCACATACTAAATTTGAAGCTCAAGCTTATGTGCTAAAAAAAGAAGAAGGTGGAAGACATACACCTTTTTTCACCAAATATAGACCACAGTTTTATTTCAGAACTACAGACGTCACAGGAGAAGTCGAATTACCAGCAGGTACAGAAATGGTAATGCCTGGAGATGATGCTAAGTTTACAGTGAAGTTAATTACTCCAATTGCGATGTCTGAAAAACTAAACTTTGCAATAAGAGAAGGTGGAAGAACTGTAGGAGCAGGAGTTGTAACAAAGATTATAGAGTAAACTCTCTATAGGAGTGTAGCTCAATTGGTAGAGCGCCGGTCTCCAAAACCGGAGGCTGAGGGTTCGAGTCCCTCCGCTCCTGCCAATTAATATTTTGAACTATGAAAAATCCAATAAAATTTATTCAAGAAGTTAAACAAGAAGCATTTAAAGTTACTTGGCCCACTTGGAAAGAAACTTTGCAGGGTTCCTTAATGGTGTTTGCAATGGCGGTCGTGATGTCTATATTTTTTTTATTGTTGGATCAGGTTTTAAAATTCTTCCTAGAAATATTACTTAAAGTTAGCATATAATGAAAAATTGGTACATTGTTCAGTCACATTCAAGTTTTGAAAATAAGGTTGCGGGTTTAATAAAAGAAGAGGCGGAAAAAGCCAAGATTTCAGATAAGTTTGATGAAATTATTGTCCCCACACATGATATCACTGAGGTAAAAAGAGGAAAAAGAGTTCAAAGGAAGAAAAAATATTTTCCGGGTTATGTCCTAATAAAGAGTGAAATGGATAATAGCATTTATCACATGATTAAAAATATAAAGAGAGTGAGTGGTTTTTTGGGAACAAAAGGAATTCCAGTCCCCGTTTCTGACAAAGAAATAGAAAAAATTTTAGGACAAATAAAAGATGGTGTGGCTCAGCCAAAATCTGGTATAGAATATAATATTGGTGAAAAAGTTCAAGTTGTAGATGGACCATTCGCATCATTTAGTGGAATGGTTGAGGGAATTGATGAGGATAAATCAAGACTAAAAGTTTCAGTCTCAATATTTGGTAGACCAACACCAGTTGAATTGGAATATAATCAAGTGGAGAAAATTAGTTAATGGCTGCAAAAAAAGAAATTAGTGGATTTATAAAATTACAAATTAAAGGTGGTCAAGCAAATCCTGCTCCACCAGTTGGTCCAGCATTGGGTCAACGTGGTGTGAATATTATGGAATTTTGTAAGGCTTTTAATGATAAAACTAAATCAATGGCAGGAAAACCTGTTCCTGTTGAAATTACAGTTTATAAGGATAAAAAATTTGATTTTAAAATTAAATCTCCTCCAGCATCTTTTTTTATAAGAGAGGCAGCGAAATTAAAAAGTGGATCTAAAGAACCTGGTAGAAACATTGTTGCTTCCATAACAAAAAAACAAGCTGAAGAAATTGCAAAACAGAAAATGAGTGATTTAAATGCTTTTGATCTAGAGGAAGCAGTAAAGATAATTGCAGGCTCAGCAAGATCAATGGGAATTGAGGTTAAAGAATAATGCCATCAAAAAGATTTAAAAAATTACCAGAAAAAACTTTAGAATTAAGTGCTGAGACCATTGAAAAGGTCTTATCAAATATAAAAAAAAATTGCACAACTAAATTTGATGAGTCAATCGATTTGAGTTTCCAAATTAATAACAAACAAAAAAAAAATGAAATTAATATAAGAACAGTCGTTAATCTTCCGGGTGGTACAGGAAAAAAAGTTAAAGTTGCTGTTGTTTGTGAGGATTCAAAAATATCAGAGGCTAAAGATGCGGGTGCAGATATTGTAGGTGGTGATGATTTTATTGAAAAAATTAAAAACGGGGATATTAATTTTGAAAAATTGATTTGTACAACAGCTATGATGATTAAACTTTCAAAACTTGGTAAAATTCTTGGTCCTAAGGGGTTGATGCCTAATCCAAAGTTAGGTTCTGTTACAAATGATATTAAGAAAGCGGTTACTGAAGCAAAATCAGGTCAAGCAGAAATAAGAAATGATAAAGATGGGAATATAGGCGTTAGTATAGGAAAAAAATCCTTTAATGATGATCTATTGATTAAAAATTATAATGCAATAATTGAAACTTTAGATAAAGAAAAAGCCAATAACACTTTAAAAGGTGACTTAATAAAATCTGTATTTATAACTTCAACCATGGGGGTTTCTT
Source organism: uncultured Pelagibacteraceae bacterium (assembly GCA_902514945.1). Classification (GTDB taxonomy): domain Bacteria; phylum Pseudomonadota; class Alphaproteobacteria; order Pelagibacterales; family Pelagibacteraceae; genus Pelagibacter. The sequence goes on from CABXSO010000021.1 coordinate 7,735, forward strand.
ACAAATTAAAGATGGTTAAAAATATTTAGATATTATGATGAATAAAGAACAAAAACAAAAATACATTACTGAGATGTCTTCTCAGTTTGAAAATAGTAAAGCTGTGATGGTAACGCATTATCAAGGTTTGACCATGGTTCAACTCGATGAATTAAGATCTAAGATGAGAGAACATGGTATTATTTTTAAGATTACAAAAAATAGAATTACTAAATTAGCTTTAGAGAAAACTAAATGTAAGGATTTATCAAATTTGTTTACTGGTCCTACTGCAGTAGCGTTTGGAGAAGATGCAATTATGTCTGCGAGAATTCTATCTAAATTTGCTAAAGATAATACGAATCTTAAATTAATTGGTGGACTCATGGATAACGAAATCCTTGATCAAGCAGGAGTATTGAATGTAGCTAATTTACCCACTTTAGATGAGGCAAGGGCAAATATTGTGGGAATTTTGAATGCTTCTGCATCAAAATTAGTTAGTATTTTACTTGCACGATCAGAAAAAATGAGTAATTTACCCACAGAAAATTCTGAAACCCAACCCAAAGAGTAATTTATGCCTGACCTAAATAAAATTATAGAAGACTTATCAAGTTTGACTGTTGCAGAGGCAGCGGATCTTTCGAAACAATTAGAAGAAAAATGGGGAGTTACCCCGATGGCAGCGGCAGCTCCAGTAGCAGCTGGTGCAGCAGCAGCAGAAGAAAAAGATGATTTTTCAATAATGCTAGTTTCTGCAGGTGAAAAGAAAATTAATGTAATTAAAGAAGTAAGAGCAGCTACGTCTCTAGGTCTAAAAGAAGCAAAAGATTTAGTTGAAGGTGCCCCAAAGGAAGTTAAATCGGGTGTACCAAAAAAAGAGGCTGAAGAAATTAAATCTAAGTTAGAAGCCGCTGGCGCTAAAGTAGAACTTAAATAAATTAATAAGGAATTTTTAAGCGCTGATTAATTTTATTAATCAGTATTAAATATAAATGCAAATATCTTTTACTGAAAAGAAAAACATAAGAAAAAGTTTTGGTAAACTTAAAGAAAGTTTATCGATACCAAATTTGATCGAAGTCCAAAAAAACTCATATAATGAATTAACAGATTTTAAGCCAGAAAATTTAGAACTAACTAAAGGTTTTGACAGAGTTTTTAAAAGTATTTTTCCGATCGAGGATTTAAACGATAAAGCAACATTAGAATACGTTTCATACAGATTAGAAAAACCAAAATTTGACGTAGAGGAGTGTATTGCGAGAGGTTTAACATATTCTTCTGCTTTAAAATGTACTTTAAGATTAGTTGTGTATGAGATAAATCAAGAAAATAATACAAAAGATATATTATCTGCCAAAGAACAAGAAGTTT
>CABXSO010000022.1 GCA_902514945.1 uncultured Pelagibacteraceae bacterium
CTAATCAGGATGATGTGATAATTATATCTGACATAGATGAAATTCCAAATCTGGAAAAATTAGATCTAAAAAAAATTCAGAATGACCTTATACTTTTTAATCAGAAAATGTGTTATTATAAATTTAATTTATATCAAAAAAATTATAATTGGACTGGCTCAAGAGCATGTAAAAAGAAAAATTTATTATCCCCTCAATGGATAAGAGATGTTAAACCAAGAAAATATTCAAAATGGAGACTTGATATTTATTTCTCAAAGCATAAATACTCAAATATCATCTTGGTAGATAATGGTGGATGGCATTTTTCATATTTGAATACACCTGAATTGATAGAGCAAAAACTTAAATCATATACACATCACAGAGAATATGATTTGAATCCACTAGGAATTGAAAATATCGAAGATAGAATTAAAAAAAAAATATCTGTCTATAATCTTTCAGCAGATAAAAGAGACAATCAATTTTCAGGCGGGGTTAAACTGGAGATAATGAACAATAAAGATTTACCAAGTTTTATTTACCAAAATTTAGATAAATACGAGGAATGGTTAGCATGATAAAAAAAGGTTATTGGGTAAGTGTGTATACAAAAATTGAAAATGAGAAAAATTTAAAAAAATATTCTGAGTTAGCCACGCCGGTGATTAAAAGTTTTGGCGGGGTTCCTCATGTTAGAGGTGGAATACATAAAACATTTGAGGGAGACGATTTTGTGAGAACTGTTGTTTGGGAATTTCCTAGTTATGATAAGGCATTAGAGTGTCGTAATTCAAAAGAATATCAAAAAAGTTGGGGTGTAGCTAAAGAAACTACTGTAAGACACATGCAAGTAGTTGAGGGATTTAGTACTGAATAGGTTCCGGATCTATACTTCTCCATAAATACCAAGTAGCAACAGAGCAATAAGGAGTAAATCTTTTTTTTAATAATTTTACAAATTTTTCTGGGGGTAAATATTTTTTTTTGTAATTTTTAGAAATAGCCCTCAATAAACCAATATCTTGAATGGGCCAAATGTTGGACCTATTGTAGGTAAATAATAGTATCATTTCAGCAGACCATCTACCTATCTGTCTTAAATTTGATAGATAATCTATAGCTTCTTCGTCAGTCATTTTTAAAATTAATTTAGGATTAAAAGTTTTTTCAATAGTTTGCTTAGCTAAACTTTTAATTCCAAAAACTTTTTGCCGGCTGAGCCCACAGCTCTTTAATTGAGAAAAGGTCAACTTTGATACAGTTTTTGCATTGATCTTATTTTTACATTTTTTCTGAAATCTAAAAAAAACAGAGTTTGCTGCAGCAACACTAATTTGTTGTCCAATTATGCTTTTACACAGTGAATAGAAAATATCACGTCTTGTTGTTAGTATAGTTTCAGATGGGCTTTGATATCTTTTAATTAATTTTGAGAGCATTTTATCCTTTTTTGATAAATGCTTTTTTGCCTTACTCCAGTATTTAGGGACGCTAGTCATTAATTGGTCTAGAAGTAATAATCTTTTTTTTATAAATTTCTCTTCTAAAAATGATAAGTGTTGAAACAATTACTAATAAAGCACCTATTAATGTTTTAAACGTGGGTATCTCATTCCAAATGAAATACCCAAATATTATAGCGAAAACTAGAGCTAAATATTTAAGAGGAGTTACTAAAGAAACTTCTGAAAATTTATATGATTGACTTAACCACAAATTCGCAACGCCTCCAAAAATACCTATCAAAGATAATAATATAAAATGATTAAAAGAAGGCATAATCCAACCCTGAGGAATGGTTAAAAAACTTAATAATGTAATTGCTAAGGAAAAATAAAAAGAAATTAACCATACAGGTTCGGTTGTTGACAATTGCCTAATAGTTATTGCTACATAGGATAAACCTAAACAAAATATAATTGGAAAAATATAATAAATATTTAATTCAGTTATCCCTGGTTCTGTAATTATAAGAATTCCAACAAAGCCTATAATGACAGCTAGCCACCTAAAAATTCCAACTTTCTCATTAAGTAAGAAAATAGACAATATAGTTGTAAATATTGGAGCAGCAAAAGATATACTCACAACAGTTGCCAGCGGTAGCTGTCTTAAAGCAATGAATATTGCAATTAGTGCTATTAATCCAGAGCCACACCTTAAAGCATGCAATCCTGGTCTTTGAGTTCTATAAAAATTATGAAACCTTTCTTTGGGTATTATAAAAAAATAAAAAATTATTCCAAAAAAGCCTCTAAAAAACAAAACTTGACCAATAGGATAATCAACAGACCATTTAACAATTAAATCCATTAATGAAAATGCACAAATGGACAAAAACATGTACAAAAATCCCAATTGATTTTTACTAAGCATATGAATAATTTGTAAATTAAATTAAATCTTAATCAATGGAAATAGCAGTTTTAGCACTTGGATGTTTTTGGGGACCTGAAATTAAATTCAGTAAAATAGACGGTATAATTAAAACAGAAGTTGGCTACTGTGGAGGTAATAGCTCAGTCACAACATACAAGGAAGTTTGTACAGGAAATACAAATCATGCTGAGGTGGTAAAGCTAGAGTATGACGAAAAAACTATAACATATGAAAAAATTTTAAAAATTTTTTTTCAAATTCATGACCCTACTACTTTAAATTCTCAGGGACCAGATTTTGGAACTCAATATAGAAGTGAAATATTTTATCTAAATGACAATCAAAAAATAATTGCGGAAAAAGTATTGAACGAAGTAAATGAGCGGTTATCGGGAAAAGTCGTTACAAAAATTTCTTTATTAAAAAATTACTGTCCAGCTGAAGAATACCATCAAAAATATTTAGAAAAGAGGTAATATGTCTTTGGTCGAAACTGATTGGTTAGAAAAAAACCTTACTGAAGTAAAAATTATTGATTGTTCTTGGCATATGCCTCAAACACAGAGAAGTGGATTTAAGGAATATAAATCTCTTCATATACCTAATGCAATTTTTTTTGATATAGATGAAAATTCAAGACAAGATACTTCTTTACCACATATGTTAGTTGATCAAGTGAGCTGGAATACAATTGTTTCAAATATGGGAATTAAAAAAAATGATAAAATAGTCATTTATGACAATTCAGATGTTATAAGCTCATGTCGTGGCTGGTTCAATTTTATTTATTACGGACATGATCCAAAGTTAATAAATGTTTTAAATGGTGGTTTAAGAAAATGGCTTAAGGAAAAAAAGAACGTTACTAATGAAATTTTAAATATAGAAAAATCAGATTATAAAAGTACTGAGAGAAAGGATCTTGTTAAGAATAAACAGTCTATTGATCAAAATATAGACGAAAAAAAATTCACATTAATTGATGCTCGAAGTAGAGAAAGATTTGAAGGAAAAATCCCTGAACCCAGAAAAGGCCTTAGAAGCGGGTGTATAAAAAACTCTTTTTGTATTCCATTTAGTGACTGCCTGAATATTGATAAAACCTTTAAAAATGAAAGTGAACTTAAAAAAATTTTTAATACAAGTTTAGAAAATATAGAACAAAAAAATATTGTTTTTTCATGTGGTTCTGGTGTTACGGCGTGTGTTTTGGCACTAGCTTATTCCCTAATTAATGATAAATATCTTCCTTGTATATATGATGGCTCTTGGGCCGAATACGGATTGATTTAAATTTTATATGAAAAGATCTACGAAAACAATTTCAATAATATTTGTATTTTTTTTAATAATTACAATTGTAATTGTTGGAAGATCAATGATTGGCAATCATTTTAAAAAAAAATTTAGTAAAAGGCCACCACCAGGAATAATTGTAACTGAGGTTGTCGAAAAAGAATTCTCTGAACAAATAGAAACATACGGTACAGCAATTTCTCAAAAATCAAAAACTTTTAAGATTAAAAAAGATGATCTTTTTGAGAATTTAAAACTTAAGAGTTTTGTTAAAAAGGGAGATGTTTTAATAAAATTGAAAAGTGGTGATATTTTGGCGCCATATAGTGGGGTTCTTGGCTACACAGGTTTAACTGAAGATATTCTTATTTCAAATAACATATTTATAATTACACTTGATGACAACTCAACTATTTACTCAGATATCAAAATTCCAGAAAGTTATTCTACATCTATAAAAAAAGGTTTACCGGTCGATGTTACATTATCTAGTTTTAAAGATAAAACCTTTTTAGGTGAAATAGATTTTGTTGCAAGCAGAATAAATGCGGACACAAGAAGTTTATTATCAAGAATAAAGGTGAAAAACGAAAATTTAGAATTGATCTCAGGATCTCTTTTAGAGGTAAGAGTTAAATTTGATTTAAGAAATTCTTTAAGTGTACCTGATACGAGTGTGATTATAGAGGGTGATAAATCATATGTTTACAAAATTAATGCAGAAAATATTGCAAATAAAACTGAGGTTAAAACTGGCCTGAGAGGCGACAGCAACATTGAAATAGTTTCAGGCTTAACTGCAGGTGATATTATTGTAGCTGAGGGTTTAAAAAAGGTAAGACCTCGTGGAAAAATAAAACCTATCAATAAATAATGTTTATTACTGAATTAAGCATTAAAAGACCGACGGTATCCTGGGTTATGTCCCTTATACTGATTATATTTGGACTGTTTGTATTTTGGAAATTGCCCGTCAGAGAACTACCCAATGGAATTCAACCACCTGTTGTTCAAGTTCAAGTAGACTACAAATCTGCAGCAGCTTCAATAGTAGATCAAGAAGTTACACAAGTTGTTGAGGATGTTATTGGTGGGGCTGAAGGTATAAAAAATATAGACTCGAAATCTGAAAATGGTAGAAGCACAATTAATGTTGAGTTTGATACAAGTATCGATCTAGATAATGCTGCCAATGATATTAGAGAAAGAGTTGCAAGAGTTGTGGATAATTTGCCGTCAGAGTCAGATCCACCACAAATACTTAAACGAGCTGCAGGGTTTACAACAACTATGTGGTTATCATTATCCTCATCCTCATGGAGCGACCTTGAATTAGGAGATTACGCAGAAAGATATCTCGTAGACCAATTCTCAAGTGTAAAAAATGTTGGAAGAATAAGGGTTGGTGGATTAAGAGAATTAAGTATTAGAGTTTGGATTGATCCTATCAAACTTGCAGCTAATGATTTAACCATTAAAGAAGTTGAATTTGCTATTCGTGGCGAAAATATAAGTTTGCCTGCAGGAACGTTGGAAGCAGACAATATTGATTTAACAATTAATCTAGATAAATCATACAACGATATTGATACAATAAAGCAAATACCCATCAAAAAAACTAGTAGTCGTGTAATTCTGTTATCAGATGTAGCAAACGTTGAATTCGGTCCAGTATCAGAGAAAACTCTTTTTAAAGCTCAGACTAAAGACCAAATAAATTTGAAAACTGTAGGAATAGGTATCTATGCAAGAAGTGGTGCCTCAACAGTAGAACTTTCAAATGATATCAAAAAAAAAATTGTTGAGGTAAAAAAATCTTTACCAGAGGAATTAGATTTAAGGGTTTCGTTCAATAGAGCTAACTATGTTGAGGCCGCAATTGAAGAAGTATACAAAACTTTGGTCATTGCGTTTATCTTAGTAGTATTGATAATTTATTTATTTTTAGGGAATTTAAAGGCAGTCATTGTACCTGCTATTGCACTCCCCGTGAGTTTAATAGCATCCTTTCTAGGCTTATACATATTTGGTCTTTCTATTAATATTTTTGTCCTTTTAAGTTTTATTTTAGCAATTGGTATAATCACAGACGACTCAGTAATTATGACAGATGCAATATACAGAAGAATAGAGAATGGTGAGACACCGCTCGTTGCAGCTTATAAAGGCTCCAAACAAATTTCTTTTGCTATCGTTGCTACAACACTAATTTTAGTAGCAGTTTTCTTACCGTTAATATTTATTGAGGGAATTTCTGGAACATTATTTAGAGAAACAGCGATTGCATTATCTTTTTCAATTGTAGTTTCTTCTTTTGTTGCATTAACTTTATCACCAATGCTTGCAAGTAAATTTTTATATAAAAAAAAATCAAAAAAAATTTTTATTCAAAAATTTGAAAAAATTTTTTCCAACTTCGCAAAATTTTATGAGGAAACTTTAGTTAATGTTATTAATAAAACTAAAAGTGTAAGTTTTTTTATTATCTTTATAATAATTGCCTCAGTGCTTTTATTTAGTTTCTCAAAAAAAGAACTTTTGCCTACGGAAGATCGGGGAGCATATCTAATAATAGGCTCAACTGATGAAGGAAGTTCTTTTGAATATACTCAAGAACAAGCCCAAAAAGTAGAGGCAAGACTTATTCCTTTGCTACAAGCTGAGGATAGTCCATATTCAAGATTTATAATGCGTGTTCCAGGATTTGGAAATTCAGCTAATTCATATAATAGTTTTATAATAATCGCTCTACTTGATGATTGGAAAAATCGAAAAAAAGGTCAGCAAGTTGTTCTTAGGGAGGCAATTGGAAAGATAGTAACTTTACCACAAGCTCTAGCTTTTCCTATATCTCCTCAATCTATTAGAGTATCCAATTACAACAAACCAATTCAAATGGTAATTTATGGAAATACTTATGAGGAACTTGAGGCGATACAAAAAAAAGTTATACAAACACTCAGATCTAATAAAAATCTCTCAAGAATTGAGTCTGATTACAATCGAAACAAACCAGAGATAAAATTAATAATAAATAAAAATAGAGCCAAAGATTTAGGTATTTCAACTAAATCAATTGGTGAAACACTTGAAACACTTTACGGGGGTAAAAAAATAACGACTTTTAATAAACTAGGTAAAGAATATCCAATAATTGTTCAACAATATTTATCTGATCGACGTAATAAAGAGGGTGTTTCGAAAATATTTGTTCGCTCTGAAACCAATGGGAAATTAATATCTTTAGCAAATCTTGTTAGTTTTAAGGAAGAAGGTTCAGCAAAAGAACTTGCTAGATATAATAGACAAAGAGCAGTAACAATTTCTGCAAACATTAGTGAAGGTTATACCTTAACAGAGGCGATTAAATACTTTGAAAATTTGATGGTTGATTTGGCACCAGAAAACCAAATCACTTGGAAAGGAAAATCAGAGGAAATTAAAGAGACAAGTAATGAATTATTTATAATTTTTGCTTTAGCTTTACTTACTGCTTATTTGGTTATGGCTGCAACATTCAACTCATTTATTCATCCATTTGTAATAATCTTAACTGTGCCTTTAGCTATTTTTGGAGGATTAGTGTTTATTTTATTTCTTAATAGCTCAGTAAATATTTTTTCTCAAATTGCATTAATTATACTAATAGGTATCTCAACTAAGAATAGTATTTTAATTGTAGATTACGCAAACCAAATTAGATCTAGTGGAAAAACTATTGAATTAGCTGTTAAAGAAGCGTGTGCTGTTCGGTTTAGACCAATTATAATGACATCACTAAGTACGATGATTGCAATGATGCCATTAGTGATTGGAAATTTTGGCCCAGGAGCAGGAGAGGGTTCAAGATTAGCAGTTGGTTCTACAATATTAGGAGGAATGATTATTTCAACTTTCTTCACTTTATATGTTACTCCTTCAATGTATCTCGCATTAGCAAAAAATACAAAAAGAATTGATATAGTTGACTTGGAACTAAAAAAAGAATTATCTAAAAAATAATATACTTTTTTTTGTTTAACCTGCTTTTACATTTCAATAATTGTTTTTTGTAATTATTAGATTGTCTCTCAACTTTTTTAGCTAGTCCAATTACTTTTTTATTTTTTTTATAATTTTTATAATTGCCCCATCCTTCATGATATGCAAGATACTGTTTGAAAGCATCTTTCTTTGATATCTTTAAAATGTTTTCTGATTTATTTGTATACCATCCAATGAAATCAACACTGTCTTTAAATCTTGCTCTTGTTGCTAATTTATTACCAGTTTCACTTTTATATTGTTCCCAAGTTCCTTTAACTGCTTGCGAATAACCAAAAGAGCTAGAAGGTCGCTTGTAAGGTATCACTTTAAAAATTTTTTGTCTTGCCGGTTTGGCAAGCCAATCAAAATCGGACTCCATTTTAATTATTGCTAATTGAATATAGATAGGTGTGCCCCACTTTTGCTCAACTTTTTTTGTATGTTTATACCATAAATATCTTTCACTAAAAATCGAACAACTATTGGAAGTATTTGAAGGAATTGATGAGCAGCCAATTGTAAAAAAATAAATAAAAATTAATAATTTATTTTTTAAATCTCCCATATTTATTTATAAAATTATTAAGAAGAATTACAACAATAACACCCAATAAATTTCCAAATAAATCAGACCATTGAAAAGTTCTTTCGGGTATAAGTAGGTGAAAAAT
>CABXSO010000023.1 GCA_902514945.1 uncultured Pelagibacteraceae bacterium
CAAAGAGCATCTGACCCTAAAAAGTAAATTTTCCCATTACTTGGATGTACTTGAATATCTCTTATTCTCCCAACTTTATCCTTAAAGATAATATCTTCTTTCACATTTAAAGTGTCATCAAATATTAATTTTCTCAAAGACTTATCTTTTAGTGAAGTAATCAAAGCATGTCCATTCCACTCATTAAATTCTTTACCTTTATAGATTGTTATCGCACTTGTTGCGATAGATGGGACCCAATAATGTATTGCTTTTGTAAATCCTGGTTTCCATTTAGGACCAATTGGAATGCCCGAATAGTTTGTTCCACCCCATCCTAAAATTTTCCATCCATAATTTTCACCTTTTTTGGCTTCACCAAACCAATCACCCCCTCGTGCTCCATGATTACTCATATAAATTTTTCCATCATATGGAGATAAAGTTAAACCTTGAGGATTTCTAATTCCGATTTGATAAATTTCTGGAAGCCAATTTGATTTACCTTGAAATTTTGGATTATCTTTTGGGATACTACCATCAATATTTATTCTAATAATACTGCCAGGATGTTTAGTAGGATCTTGTGCAATCATACCCTCTCCTCTTTCACCAGCAGATGCAAACAGAAAATCATCTTTTATAGCTAACCGTGATCCAAAATGATATCCAGAGTTAATAGGCGGATTTGCTTGAAAAATATTTTTAAAGATAAAATCTTTTTTGTTAAATTTTGATTTTGCTATTGAAGTGCTTGTTTTTCCATCACCTCTATTTTCAGCATATGAAATATATACAAAATTGTTTTTATAAATAACATCTAACAAACCACCTTGGCCATGCTCTAGAAAATTAAGGTTATGATTAATATTAGAAATTTTTTGTGTGTTAAGATTGATTAATTTGATTGATCCACTTTTTTCTGTGATCAATAACTCTTTATTATTAATAAAAGTTGAACCCCAAGGGCTATTTAAATCGATTAATTTTTGAAATTTAAAGTTTTCAGATTGCGCAGCTGAAATGCTGATTATAAAAAAAAAAATTATTTTAATTACGTTTCTCAGTTTTTACTCCACTCTTCCTTGAATATAAAATTCATTGTTATTATTTTTTTTTACTTTATCTTTTGTATTAAACCAATTATTTCCAAACACGCTTATATCTCCTTTTACATGGAGTGTGCCGTTTTCAAGTTTTGTATCACAATATAAATTGTCTCCCATTAGAGTTCCTTCGATTGATCTTTTTTTATATTCTAAAACTTTTTCTGTATTTTTAAATGTTGTATTAATCGCACATGGACCAATTTCTGTCATACCCCAATTTACTACAAAGTTACAACCTCTTTTGACAAAATTAATTATTAAATCCCATTCCACAGGTTCACTACCACATGTCACCCAAATACCATTTAGATCTAAACTTTTGAACGATTTAGTAAGAGAGATGGCTTTGCCATGATCAGGAGTAATGTGTGTATGTGTAAAGTTTCTTATTTTTTTACAAAAATTAAAAGCATTAAACTTTTCAATTTTTATCTCAGCACCAACCTCAAAAGCAGGGAGTGTCTGTGCTAATAGACCACCCGCATGTTCCATCTTACAAATAGTATAAATTTTACTTTTGGAAGAAATTTTTTGGCACTCTCGGGCAATTTTATTTGCACTTTTTAATTTTTCTGGTGACTGATAAACCTTTTTTTTTGGTCCAGTTGTACCACTAGATTTTAATTCAATCCCTTTTCTTAGTATCTGAGCCAAACTGTTTTTCTGTTCCATCAACAATTTTTTTTGCAAGTTTGTAAGGTGTGAAAACAAAGATCCATGGGAAAATACTATGTATTACACCAGTAATAAAAATTAAAAGAGCTAAAAAATTAAAATAGCTCGCATATAAGAAATGTTTTAGCCATGATGAATTAATTTTCTTGAGATGTTTTAAGTCTAAATCCATTCTAAGAAAGTTTTGATCTTCCACCATCGACAGCAATTATTTGACCTGTAACCCATGAGCTATCATCGGTAATTAGAAATTTTGCAAGAGCAGCTGAGTCTTTTCCTTCACCTAATCTTTTTAAAGGATGAGCTTTGGCTATACCATCTGCCAAAGCTTTATTTTTTAACATTGGTTCTGCAATTTTTGAATTTGTTAAGCTTGGAGCAATACAGTTTACTCTTATATTTGGTGCAAACTCTGCAGCTAAAGAAACTGTCAATCCCTCAACAGCCGCTTTTGTAGATGCTATTATTGCGTGATTAGTAAATCCTCTTTGAGCAGCTACAGTTGAAAATAGAACTACTGATCCTTTATTTTTTTTTAAACTTTCTTGATAACCTTTAATGACCTCAACTGCTGAATAGAGATTCAATTTCATACATTTATTAAAATCTTCTTCTGTTACCATTCTTAAAGGTTTTAAATCTATAGAACCTACACAGTAAGCAACACCTTTAACTTCTTGAATGTCATTTTTAACTTTTTCAATAAAACCATTTTCTAAAACATTGGCTATTGTAAAAGTACAACCTAATTTCTCGGAAATATCCTTTGTTTCAGTTTCGCTTCTCCCAACCAAATGAATATTAAATCCCGAATTTACCATTTGTTCGGCCAAGCTAGATCCGATTGAACCTGTCGCACCAAAAATTAGATATTTTTCTGACATAAAAAATTTTATTAGTTATATTTAACTATGAACTTATTCTTTATACTGGGAAACCAATTATTTCCATCAAAATACTTAGATCGCTTCAAAAAAGACCACCTATTTTTCATGGCTGAAGATTACGAATTATGTACTTATGAAAAACATCATAAACAAAAGATACTTCTTTTCTTATCGTCCATGCGCTCACATGCAGAGAGTCTTAAAAAAGATAAATTTAAATTAGAATATATTAAAATTGAAGATAAAGAATTTAAAGATGATTATTTAAAGAAATTAAAGAGAGTCATTATTTCAAAAAAAATAAAAGAAATTTCAAGTTTTGAAGTTGAGGATAAATTTTTTGAAAAAAAAATAAATCAATTTATCAAAAAAGAAAAACTAAAGTGGAATATTATACAAACTCCTATGTTTTTAAATTCAAGAGAAGAATTTAAACAATATTTATCTAAATCAAAAAAACCTTTTATGGCAACCTTTTATAAGGACGTTAGAAAAAAATCAGGAATATTAATGGGGCCAGATGGAAACCCAATAGGAGGCAAATGGAGCTTTGATGAAGATAATAGAAATAAATTACCTAAAAATATTTCTATTCCAAAATTTCCAAAAATTAACGAAACAAACCACACAAAAAAATTAAAACCGATTATTGAAAAATTATTCAATGATCATCCTGGCACAACAGATAATTTTTGGCATGCAACAGAATATAATGATGTCATTAAGCTTTTAAATTTTTTTATAAAAGAAAAATCAAATTTATTTGGTGATTATGAGGATGCAGTTGATCAAAAGGATAATATTTTATTTCATAGTGCCTTAAGTCCTTATATCAACTTAGGCCTGATAACGCCTGAGTTAATTATCAAAAAAGTTCTCGACTTTCATAAAAGTAAAAAAATTAAATTAAATTCTTTAGAAGGTTACATACGTCAAGTAATTGGTTGGAGAGAATTTATGAGAGGAATTTACCAAAGTTACTCAAATGAAATGGAAACTGGAAATTTTTTTAAACAAAATAGAAAAATGAAAAAATCTTGGTATGAGGGAACAACTGGCTTACCACCACTCGATTATGCAATTAAAAATGCGCTTAACCACGGATGGTCTCATCACATTGAAAGACTAATGATTTTATCCAACATCATGAACCTTTGTGAGATTAAACCAATTGTTGTTTACAAATGGTTTATGGAAATGTTTGTAGACTCCTCTGACTGGGTAATGGTGCCAAATGTTTACGGAATGGGATTATTCAGTGATGGTGGGATATTTGCAACCAAACCTTATATCTGTGGATCTGCTTATTTTATGAAAATGATGGATTTTAAAAAAGGAGAGTGGTGTAATACAATGGATGGTCTTTATTGGAGATTTATTGATCGAAATAGAAAATTTTTTTTGAAAAATCCTAGACTATCCATGATGGTTAGAATTTTTGATAAAATGAAAACTGATAGAAAAAAATTAATTCTTCCTGCTGCAGAAAAATTTATTAAACAAAACACAATTTAGTGAGAAAAGAAAATCTTCCTTTTAAAATCTGTATTATTTGTAAAAGACCTTTCACTTGGAGAAAAAAATGGAAGCTAAATTGGGAGAGAGTTAAGTATTGCTCAAAGAGATGTTCTAGCAAAAAAATATGAACCTAGAAAAGTACAAATGGAAAAGTAGAATTTTACTTGTTTCTGCAACAAATTATAAAGATAAAATATATCTAGAAGCAAAAAAAAAATATCAAGCTAAAATAAAAGATTTCCATAAAAGACATGTAAAATTAATTTGTAAAATTAATAAGAAAGAAAAATCTTCTATTAATTTAATTGGTTTTGATGGAAAATCTAAAAAGATGATGGATAAACTTAATTTTAAAATAGTGTTTAAAATCATAGACAAAATGCCACTGAGTAAAAAATTTAAACCTATAAATTTATCACTTTATTCAGATTATAATCCTAAAACCACTACTCAAGGCCTGGGATTTAAAAACATGAAAAAAGCTATTTACACAATTAAAACTATTAAAAATCGTCCAATTAAGTATCAGGTGAATGTCATTGCAACAATGCTAGGCAGAGCAAAAAATCATCCCAACAAAACTAGGGGGATGGAGGATGCAATAAAAATATTTGCTGATTGGATGAAAAAATATAAAAATAAAAAAAGTGAAAATTAAGATGACAAAACATTTAAAAAAAATAATAGTTTTTTTTTTTCTACTTATCCCTAATAGCCTGAATGCTGATTTTTTTGAGGATATTACAAACCAAATTGTCGATAATCCCAAAAGACTTAGTTATGGAGTTTCTGTAACAGATGTAAACCAAGATGGAAATTTTGATTTTGTAGTCACAGGTTTTGGTTATTTAAATTTAGCTTTATCATATGAGAATGGAAAATTAGTCAATATTGTAAATCAAAAAAAATTTACAGATGAGTTTAGGAGAACTATTGGGGTTGCTGCATGTGATATAGATAAAGATGGATATGAAGAAATATATTTTCTTAATACTGATACATATAGTGGTACAAAAAAATACTCAGATAGACTTATAGATTTAGAAAAAGACAAGTATATAGATTTATTTGAAATTGAAAAAAATCAGAAAGATCTTAATTTAACTGCTGGCAGGTCAGTTGTTTGTGTCGACAGAAAAGGTGATGGAAATTATAGTGTCTATGTTGCTAATTATGGAGGACCAACAAGGTTTTACGAATATAGTGACAAGATAATAGTTGATAAATCTGTTCAATTAAATCTTGCAAAGGTTACTGGCGGTCGAGCTGTAGTAGCTGGACATATTATTTCTGATAAAATTGATGTGTTTGCAGCTAATGAGAGAGGAGCAAATTTTTTATATAAAAATGATAACGGAAAATTTTTAGATGTTGCAAACGAATACAGAGTTGAAGATTTTCTTCAAAATGGAAGAGGGACTGCTTTGTCTGATATTTATTATAGAGGACGATTAGATATCTTAAATGGAAATTGGGGAGGATTTCACAGAGCCTATGTGTTAAAGGATAATATTTTCCAAGATATAGCTAAACCACCTTTTGATGAGCCATCAAGAATAAGAACTATTATTTCAGCTGATTTAGATAATGATGGTTATGATGAAGTCTTCATGAACAACATTGGTGAACCAAATAAACTTTTTAAAATATTAGACAATGGTGTGATTGAGCAAATAATATTAGATGTTGGTTTAGAGCCAAATGGATATGGAACTGGAGCAGCAGTTGCTGATATAGATAATGATGGTATTCTAGAGTTATTAGTTTCACACGGAGAAAGTTTTGATCAGCCATTGTCTTTGTATAAAGCAAAAGTAAACCCTAAAAATAAATATTTAAGAATAAAACCTTTGAATAAATACGGTGCACCTGCAAGAGGGGCAACAGTGACATTAATTTCAAATTTGAGAAAACATTCTAAAACAATTGACTCTGGGTCTGGTTACCTTTGTCAGATGGAACCAGTGGCTCACTATGGAATTCGAGAAAATGAAAAAAATATAAAAATCCAGGTTAAGTGGACAAATGGTGAAACCGAAAATATTTCTATTAAAAAATTAAACGAAACAATTACTTTAAATCAAAAATAACTAGTTTAAAGGTTGCAGAACTCTATTTATAAAATGGATTACACCATTTGGAGCTTCAATGTCAGCTGTTACAACTTCAGCTTCATTTATATAAACTATTCCATTAACCTTTTTAATTGTTATTTCTTCACCATTAATTGCCTTAATTTTTATTTCACCATTTATTTCTGAAGATGTTATTTTTTTTGAAAAAACATGTCTTCCTAAGATGTTTACTAATTTTTCTTTATTCTCCTCTCTTAAAAGACCGTAATATGTTTGTGCACTAATTGCAGCGAATGCATCATCTAGTGGTGCAAAAATTGTAAATGGTCCGTCGCCTTCCAGATTTTTATTTAAACCCGACTTAGCTAGAGTTTCATTTAATTTAGCAAACTTGCCGGTCTCATTTAGCTGATTAATTATATTTGCAAATGTAATTGTTGGTACTAAGCTGATTGTTAGCAAGCATATTATTAGATAAATTTTTTTCATTTATCTTAATTATATAAAAATAAATAATTTAAAAGGTTAATTTAGTGCGACAAATGTTTAAATAAAAAATATATTGCTAATATTTGTCACTAGAAAGTTACAACTATTGATCTAGACTGAACTTTAATCATAAATTTTAATTCTAAATAAATGGGATATTTAAAAAATATAATTAAATTATTGATCATTTTTGTCCTAGTTTTGTCGTTTTCAAATATCTCAAACTCATCAGAAAAAAATTATTACAAAAATTTGATTAATGACTGGTCAAGAATATTTCCGGATAAAAATAGAAATGCTGCAGGCCCAAAATTTTTTAAATATATAATTGATAAAGACGTTTCTTATAAAGATTTTATTGAATACAATAAATTATATTGTGCTGTATCTGGTTCATTAATTGATCCTAACAGTCAGCCAGATTTTATATTTGTTAAGGAAAGAAAAACTAAAAATAAGATTTGTGGTAACTATTATAAATGCTGTATCCCATGTTCATGTGATATTATGAAATACTCTGAGGTTCAAAAAATGAAACATAAATTTAGTGACGGTGCAAAAGAGTTTTTTGTTTTTACAATTAAGAATCCCTGCAAGAAAGAGGACTTTCCAAACAGAGTAAATAAAGATTATTTTTGTGATGGTGGTAAAATTAATGATAAACAAGTTTATAGTATCAACGATCGAATAGTAATAGGTTTACTACATAATGGGAAAAGTTGTCAAAAGGACGAGATAGATTTTGTAAAAAGTCATCAGATAACTGGAACATTTTGTGAATTTAGAAATAATACACCTATAGAAAATTTAGAGGCTGGCATG
>CABXSO010000024.1 GCA_902514945.1 uncultured Pelagibacteraceae bacterium
ATTCTTTTCCCCTCTTTTTTCCAAAATGAATTATTATTTTTAATAGATTCAGAATATTTTTTTTGATATTGAGATTTATTTGCTAAACCTCTTTTGATCCATTCAGGTCTAGTTTTAATTATCTGTTCGTTAGTGGATACATCAATTTTTTTACTCTTACGTTTTGCGTAAGTTCTTTTGGCTTTTGCTATCCTTCTTATTTTTCTCGTTTTCTTTGAAGATTTTTTTTTAGCATTTTTTCGCGTTTTTTTCTTTTTTGATTTTTTTTTCTTAGGCATATGTTTAAAATTTACTCATCTTATTTAAAATCTTCCAGCTTTTAGAGTCAATAGGCATTACAGATAATCTGCTTTGTTTAATTAATGATAAATGGCTTAAATTCTCGCTTTTTTTAATATTTTCTAAAGTTACAGGTTTATCGAATTTTTTCAAAAATTTAACAGTTACTGCTACAAATTTTCCAGATTTATCCGTCTTGTCAATGTAATGTTCTTTCATTACTTCTACAATGCCTACAATTTCCTTTCCAATATTTGAATGGTAAAAAAAACACTGGTCCCCCTTTTTCATATTTTTTAGATTTTTGGCTGCTTGATAATTTCTTACACCGTCCCATGGCGCACCTTTTGCACCAGCTTTTTTTTGTTGATCAATTGACCAAACGTTGGGTTCGGATTTCATTAACCAATATTGCATTACAATTTTACTCCAGCTCCTTTTAAAAAATTTGCCTTTTCATCTAATGCCCATCTTGGTTTTGCTGGATAATCTAGATCATTAAACTGTTTTAATTTGAATTTTTCTAAACCTACTATTCCAATCATTGCAGCATTATCACCACATAGTTCTATTGGAGGAAATATACTTTCATAATTTTTTTCTTTACATAAGTTAATTAACATTAATCTAATTTTTTTATTTGCTGCAACACCACCAGCTACTACAAATACTTTTTTTTTGAGAGTTTTATTTTTTTCAAATTGTTCAAAAGCAATTTTAGTTTTTTTATATAATATTTCTTCAATGGTTTTTTGAAATGATGCTGCTAAATCAAATTTTTCTTGTTCGGTTTTAATAGTTTTCGTTATCTTTAAAACAGCCGTTTTTAGTCCAGCAAATGATAGATTGCATCCACCTTTATTGAAAATTGGTTTTGGTAAATTATATTTTTCTGGATCACCTTTTTTAGCTAAAACTTCAATTTGTGGGCCACCTGGAAACTCTACCCCTAAAAGTTTAGCCGTTTTATCAAATGCTTCACCTAAAGCATCATCAATAGTTGTTCCTAATCTTTTATATTTTCCAAAATTTTGAACATTTAAATATTGTGAATGACCTCCGGATATTAAAAGAAGCAAATATGGATAATCCAATACTGAATTAATTTTAGGGCTTAACGCATGTCCTTCTAAATGATTTACGGCAATAAAAGGTTTATTTATTATAGAAGCAAAAGTTTTTGCAAAACTTAAACCAACTGACAAACATACAATGAGTCCTGGTCCTGCAGTACAGGCAACTGCATCGATATCATCTATACTTTTTTCACTTTCATTTATTGCTCTCTGAACTATCAAGTCAATTTTTTCTATATGAGATCTAGCCGCCAATTCTGGAACAACACCACCAAAATCTTTGTGGACTTCAACCTGACTAGATATAATATTTGATAATATAACAGGTGACCCTTGATCATTTTCTGTTACAACAGAGGCAGCTGTTTCATCACAACTTGATTCAATTCCAAGAATTAAGGGTTTTTTACTCATTCAAATAGTTTTTAATAATTGTACAATCTCAATACAAGTAAGAAATAAATATATTTATGGGTAAAAAAATTATAATTGGATCACGAGGTAGCAAGTTAGCTTTACTTTACGCTCAAAAAGCCAGAGACAAAATTCTCAAAAATACAGATTTTAGTGAGCAAGATATTATTATAAAAAAAATTACTACTAAGGGTGATGAGTTCCAAGAAGTGAGATTATCAGAACTTGGTGGTAAAGGATTATTTTCAAGTAATATTGAAAAAGAACTTATGAATGAAAATGTTGATATAGCTGTTCATGCACTCAAAGATATGCCAGCACTGGAAACCGAAGGCCTTACAACAGATGCGTTTTTAGAAAGAAATGATCCTAGAGAAATTCTTATTACATTAAATAAAAAAAAATTAAAAGAATTAAAAACTAATTCTATTATTGGCACTTCTTCTTTTCGAAGAGAATATCAAATCAAAAAAATTAGATCAGATATTCAATGTAAACTTATTAGAGGCAATGTTGATACAAGATTAAAAAAATTAAAGGATGGAATATATGATGCAATAATTTTATCTTATGCAGGAATTAAATTTTTAGAGTTCGATAGTGAAATTTCAGAAATATTTTCTCCAGAAAAAATAATTCCAAGTGCTGGACAAGGTATAATAGCACTTCAATGCAGAGAACGAGATGAAAAAATAATCTCAATTTTGAAAAACATAAATCATGATGAAACATTTATAAGGGCACACAGTGAAAGAAATGTTCTGAAAGTTTTGGAAGGTGATTGCGAAACAGCTGTTGGAGCTTATTCAAATATAGAGGGGAATAAAATCACTTTGGAAGCTGAACTTTTTTCACTTGACGGTTCCAAAAGATTTTACGAAAAGAAAACTGGTAGAGTAGAAGATTATAGTGAAATAGGTAAAGAAGTTGGTGAAATTTTAAAATCAAAATCTAATAATTCTTATAAAAGATAATATGCATATTTTATTAACAAGACCTTTAGAAGATTGTTCTGAAATGATTATTAAATTTCAATCTCTGGGTCATCAGGTTTCTCATCTGCCGTTATTAAGTGTAGAGAAAATAATTCACGATGAAATCGATTTTACAGATTATGATGGGATCGTCTTTACCAGCGCTAATGCTGTAAAATTTTTAAACCCTAACGAAATAAACAAGACAATCAAATGTTTTTGTGTTGGAGAAGCTACTGAAAAAAAGGCAAGAAGCTTGGGTTTCCAAAATACAATTGCTGCAGGGGGAAATGTTTCAAATTTAAAAGAATTAGTTTTACAAAACTATAATTCATCAAGTGGAAAACTACTTTATGTGAGTGGAGAGAAAATATCAGTTAATCTAGATCAGGAGTTATTAAATGAGGGTTATAAGATTAAAAGAATTATAAACTATAGAGTTAATCATAATAAAAATTTTCGTGAACAATTTGTAAAAGAATTAAAAAAAAATATGCCAAATATGGTCTATATTTATTCTCAAAATAGCGCACATAGTTTTTTAAACTTTATTAAATTTCATCAATTGGAAGGTCTTTGCAAAGACACAAATTTAATGTGTATAGGCGAAAAAACCTCGTCAATATTGAATGAAATTAAATGGAGAAAGATATTTCTTTTTAATCCTGGAGAAGAGGAGTTTTTGTTATATAAAATTTAGTAATGGAAATAATAAATAATTTTTCTGATATATTTTTATCTGTTTGGAGTAAAGGAATTCTTGGGGTAGATATTTTTCAAATACTAATAGGTATTCTCATATTTTTAGTTTTTCTAATTTTTAGGGGGCTGATAAGTAAATTAGTTATTAAAAAATTAGAAATTATTTCAAAAAGAACCACGAATAAACTAGATGATACTTTTGTTAGTTCTTTAGAGGGTCCAGCTAGATTTTTACCTATTGTTCTGGGTTTCTTTATAGCGAGCTATTACATGACTTTCACATCTGAAGGTAGAGATATAGTTGATACTATAAATAGAACGTTGATAACGATTTTAATATTTTGGGTTATCCACCAAATAATTGAGCCAGTATCCTATATATTAAGTGGACTAGACAAACTTTTAACAAGAGAACTTATTGGATGGATAATTAAATCACTAAAAATATTAATTTTTATATTAGGTTTAGCTGCAGTACTTGAGTTGTGGGGTATTAAAATTGGTCCAATTATTGCAGGGCTTGGTTTATTTGGTGTTGCTGTTGCTTTGGGTGCACAAGATCTTTTTAAAAATTTAATATCTGGAATTTTAGTTTTAGTAGAAAAAAGATTTAAAATTGGAGACTGGATACAGGTAGAGGGAATTATTGAAGGCATAGTTGAAAAAATTGGTTTTAGATCAACTACAATAAGAAAGTTTGATAAATCTCTTGCGATCATACCCAATTTTCAATTTGCAGAAAATGCTGTCATTAATAATAGTGCTAAAAATAATTGGGCAATTAGCTGGATTATAACTCTGCAATATGATTCGACTGTTGATCAATTGAAAACTATTAGAAATGAAATTGAGGCTTACATTAATAGTAGTGAAGATTATGACACTAAAGTTGGTGTAGCAGTAAGAGTGGATAAATTCTCAGATAGCTCAATTGATATGTATGTTCGTTGTTTTACAAAGTCAAATAGTTGGAATGAGTGGCTGGCAGTGAAAGAGAGATTGGCAATTGAAATTAAAAACATAGTAGAGAAGAATAAAGCATCCTTTGCATTTCCAAGTTCATCTATTTATATTGAAAAAAAATGATAGCTATTTTTTATTTGGCTTTACAAATTTTAAAGCTTTACTCTTATGTAGTTATTGCCAATGTAATTATAAGTTGGTTGATTGCATTTAATATATTGAATACTCAAAATAGATTTGTTTATTCAATTTTAGAATTAACTTATCGCTTAACAGATCCGTTTTTAATTAGAATAAGACGTTTTTTGCCAAATTTAGGATCCTTAGATATTTCACCCATAATATTACTTCTATTGATTTGGTTTATAGAAATGTGTATGAAACTTTATATAGCACCCTTGATATTTTAAACTTATGATTTTAATAGATGGAAAAAAGGCAGCAGCTGAATTAAGAGAAGAACTTAGGAAAGAAGTAGTTGAATTAAAAAACAAACATAACAAAGTTCCAGGCTTAACAGTTATATTGATTGGAGATCTTACACCCAGCCAGATATATGTAAGAAATAAAGAGAAATCAGCAAAAGAAGTAGGATTAAAATCAGAGGTAGTTAAGTATCCTGACTCTGTGGAGGAAAAAGTTATCTTAGATAAAATTGATGAGTTGAATAAAGAAGATAGCGTCTCAGGTATTTTGGTTCAGTTACCTTTGCCGAAACATATAGACAAACAAAAGATTATAGAGGCAATTGACCCGTCCAAAGATGTAGATGGATTTCACCCAATGAATGTTGGAAACCTTTCGTCAGGCTATGAAAGTTCTGTTCCGTGTACTCCATTAGGATGTTATTTGTTAATCAAAAAAATTGAACCAAACTTAAATGGAAAAAAAGCTGTAATAGTTGGAAGATCAAATTTGAATGGAAAACCCATGACACAACTTCTTTTGAAAGAAAATTGTACAGTTACAATCACTCATTCAAAAACAAAAGATCTCAAAGCCGAATGTTTGGAAGCGGATATCCTAGTTGCAGCCGTTGGTATACCTGAGCTTGTTAAAGGAGACTGGGTAAAAAAAGATGCAATAGTAATTGATGTAGGTATCAATAAAACAGAGAAGGGTATTGTTGGAGATGTTGCTTTTCATGAAGTTTCAAAAAGTGCTAGAGCTTTAACGCCAGTCCCAGGTGGTGTGGGTCCAATGACAATCGCATGTTTATTAAAAAATACTGTAGAGTGTTTCAAAAGATCGCAACTTTAAAGTTACAACCCATTAAATTTTTTGATACTTTAAGGCGTGAAGAAACCTAAATATCCTTATAGAATTGCAATTGTATTTTTGATTTTAACAGTCCCTACTATTGGAGCAACCCAACTTGGATGGTACCTATATGATCAACAAACAGGCTTTGATTATGGTATGATAGTAGGTACGTTTTCAGTTATATATGCTGCTTGGTTAATGTATGAAAAAAATTGGAGAGAAGAGGAAGAGGAAGAGGATGAGGATTAGATTATGGAAAAATTAATTTTTTTTGGTTTAGTAATTCCAATTTTCCTTTTTGTTTTATATTTGGGTGGTACAGCCATCATGACTGGTTTTAGTGCTAAAGAAGCTAATAGAAAAATTAAAGACGAAAAAGAAGATAATATTTCTCCTGACCAACTTAATGATGATCAATCTTTAAGTGATCAGCTTGAAAAACTTAATAAATTAAAAGAGTCTGGTGTCTTGACAGAAGAAGAATTTGAAAAAGCCAAAAATAAATTACTAAACAATTAGATTACTTTGTTAATAATAATAAAGTTGCCCCTGTTATAAATATTAAAATCCCCATAATCTCGATAAAGGTTATTTTTTCATTAAAAAGGTATTTGGATGAAATATAACTAAAAAATATTTCAATTTGACCAACTGCTCTTACAAAAGAAGCCTGAATTAAAGTGAACGCAAAAAACCAAGATAACGTAGCTAAAAAACCAGCCAAGCCTGTTAAGCAAATTTCAAATTTATTATCATAAAATTTTTTGAACTCTGATTTTTCGAAAATTAGAAGATAAGCCGTCACTGCTGTAGTTTGAATTATCAAAGCAAAAAAAACTGTTGTAAGTGCTTTATCAAAATTAGAAGAAAAATTTTCAAGTGATAGTGCTGCGGCTCTAAAATAAACAACACTAAGACCCAATAAAAGACCTGCACCTAATCCAATGAGTGTTACTTTTGAAAAAAAATTTTCAAGAAATAATTTCACGTCTTTAATCGTTATTACAATTACTCCAATAGTAGCCACTATTATTCCAATAATTCCAAATAAATTTAATTTGTCTTGCAGTAAAATATATTCAAATATAGCAATTTGAATTACTTCCGTTTTACTCAATGATGTGCCAACAACAAAATTTGAAAATTTGAAAAGATATAAAAGTGTAATTGTAAATGTAACTTGCAAAATGGATCCTAAGAAAGTGTAAAAAATAAAATTAGTTTGATTCAGAACTTCTGGGATAACATCTAAATTATGAAAAATAAAAAATAATAAAAATGCAAATGGTA
>CABXSO010000025.1 GCA_902514945.1 uncultured Pelagibacteraceae bacterium
CATGACCAGCTGCGATGTCCCATTCTGATGCTCTTGGCTCTGCTACATAGCCATCATATTCACCTGCAGCAATTACACAAAATTTAAAAGAACTTTTCATTTTGACATGTTTTTTTACATTTAGCTCTTTGTAGATTTCATTTATTTCTGGTTTTAATTTATTCGAGTATGAAACAAACTTAATTTCATTTTTATCAAAATTTTTAGAATGATTTAATTTTACTGATTTTTTATTAATCAATTCAAAAGAAAACCCATCTCCATAAGAATAAAACATTCTTTTTTTTGCTGGAGCATAAATTAATCCAGCAGCAGGTTTTCTATCAATTATCAATCCTGCATTGATTGTAAATTCATCTAGATTATTAATGTAATCGTGTGTACCATCAATCGGATCAATCAACCAAAAGTTTTTAAGATTATCTCGTAGTTTATTTTCTGATGTTTCCTCAGAAACAATAGGAATACTTGGTGTCACTTCTTTAATCTTATTAATCAAAATCTTATTTACCTCTAAATCTCCATTGCTAACTGGAGTATTATCAGACTTCATTTCTTTTAGCAGACCTTGATCTCTAAGTTTTAATGATACTTCTCCAGCGTACAAAAAAGTCTGAATTAAATCTTCAACAATTTCTTTAATATTATTTTGATTCATTAATTTTTTTTAATTCAATATTTTTAGAGTTGATCACTTTTTTACCTGCGTTTTGGAAATTAACTGTTACCTTATCTTTGATTATTGACTGCACTTGGCCAATTCCCCAACTTTTTTGAGCTGGATTGAAAACTTTGTCACCTGGTTCAAAATCAAAAATCATTTAATTTTATTTATAATAGAAATAAGTATAAATACCATTAAATGAAAGATAATTTAAATTCAATTGGGTTTAAAAAAGCTCCCTCAGAAACGACAGTAGTTGTCGCAATGTCAGGAGGAGTAGACTCATCAACAGTTGCTGGAATGATGAAAAAAGAGGGTTATAAAGTCATCGGAATAACTCTAAAGCTTTATGATGGTGCTAAAGAGGTTTCAACTTCTAAACAATGTTGTTCTGGTCAAGATATAATGGATGCAAAAAGAGTTGCACAAAAATTAGATATTGATCATAAAATTCTTTATTACCAAAACAAATTTAAACAAGGAGTAATTGATAATTTTGTTGATAGTTATTTAAAAGGCGAAACACCTATTCCCTGCATTCAATGTAACAAAACAGTTAAATTTAATGATCTATTTGAAGTCTCAAAAGAATTGAAAGCAGATGCTTTAATTACTGGTCATTATGTTAAAAGTATTACAACAAATGATGAGACAAATATGTATCAAGCAATAGATCAAAATAGAGATCAAAGTTATTTTCTATTTGATACTTCACGAGAACAACTAAATTACTTAAGATTTCCATTAGGTGGGATGCTTAAAGATGAAACTAGGTCTATAGCGAAAAAATTAAATTTAAATGTGGCTGATAAGCCCGACAGTCAAGATATTTGTTTTGTACCTAACGGGGATTATGCCTCTGTTATACAAAAATTTAAACCACATTCATTTAAAAAAGGAAATATTAAAAATCTAGACGGAGCAGTAATTGGAGTTCATGATGGAATTATTAATTTTACTATTGGCCAGAGAAAAGGAATTAAAGTTTCAAATGAAGAGGCACTATATGTAGTAAAAATTGACGCTAAAAAAAATGAGATTATTGTAGGTCCAAGAGAACAACTTGGAAAAAAAAATATCATACTCAAAGATTTAAATATTCTTGCTGAAATTCATGAATTTAAAGATGATATTTTTGTTAAAGTAAGATCTACAGGAAAACTTCTTAAAGGAAAAGTAAGCTTGAATAAAGATAATACAGCTTTAGTTAATTTACAAGATTTTGAAGACGGAATTTCTCCAGGACAAGCTTGTGTCTTTTATAATAAAGATAAGTATGGTCTTAAATTATTAGGTGGCGGCTGGATTAAAAACTAGTTTATTTTTTTCCACATAAAAAAAGTTAATAAGTAAAAAGTAATTACCCCTAGAAAATAATCCCACTCCAACGCATGCTTTAAAAACTTTAAACTAAAACCAAAAAAATCATCACCAGGTAAACTTATTATTGGTATACTTATAGCTGCAACAATTATGAGGAGAGAAACTAAATATAATTTAATCTTTAAAATATTATTATTGATATATTTCCCTATTTTTTCTTTAAAAGATAATAAGGTTGCAACTAAGTAAGCTTGCGCAACAATTTCAAAAACTATAAATGTAAACATAATAACTCTTCTAAAAAGTTTATATAGATCATTGTCAAATTTAACTCCAAGAAAAATTGCATGGACTGTTAATGCTAGTGCAGAAGCAACTCCAAAAAAAACTATTTTTTTTTTATGTTTATGATTGGGTTCAAAAAATTCAATTATCTTTTTGTTAGATAGCCAGTATATAATTAAAAGGTAAGACGTTAGAAACATTGCAGGCTTAAATATCAAGTAAGTGGGGAAATATCTTGCAGTCCTACTAATTGAAACACCTCCATCAATATAAGGAAATGGCATAAATATCCAATATTGTGGATCGATTAATGAATGAAACTGAGTTGTTATCAAAAGACAGGCGTTAACTGCTGTAAACGGAACAATAAATATCCATATACTAATTGACCTTGTCTTTTCAATTGAACTCATACAAGAACTATTTCTTTTTATTTTTTTTTCTAGCTCTTCTTTTTTTAGACCCCATTTTTCTTCGGCCTCGATGTTTTTTTGGGTAACCCATTATTTCCTTTAATTATAATTTAATTGAAATTACTGTTGGGATATAGCATTGTCTTTTAAAGTTATCAATTTTTAAATGATAAAGTCTTTTAAAACTTTCTTGAAACATACTGCTAAAGATTTTCATAATCAGTCAGTTAATCCCCCAGTAGTAAGAGCATCAACTATAATTTTTAAATCTATGCAAGATATTAGAAAAATGCAAAAGAAAGCAGTTAAAAATCCAACAGGAGGAAACTTTGATTATGCAAGACAAGGCACTTCGACTACTTATATTTTACAAAAAATTTTGACAAAAATTGAGGAAAGTTATCATGTTTTCACAACCCAAACAGGTTTTGGTTCAGTTTTTTTAGCCATATTTAGTGTAGTTAGACCTGGAGATGAAATTCTGGTAGCAGACCCTGTTTATAGTCCAACTAGAATATTGACTGAAAACTTTTTAAGAGAGTTTAATATCAAAACTATTTTTTATGATCCTCACGATCTAAAAACCTTACAAAAAAATATTACTTCAAAAACTAAACTAATCTTCGTTGAAAATCCTGGCAGCAATACTTTTGATTTTCAGGATTTAAATAAAATTATTTCTATCGCAAAAAAAAATAAAATTTATACTGCAATTGATAATACTTGGGGGACACCTTATTATCTTAAGCCCATTAAATTAGGTTTTGATATGTCAATAGTGTCAGCAACCAAATATTACTCAGGACATTCAGATGTAATGGGAGGAAGTTTGGCTGTTAATAAAAAAGTTTTCCCCAAAGTAAGAATAGCAGAAAAAATTACTGGTCAAAGATTAGGTCCTGATGATGCTTACTTGATTACT
This sequence comes from uncultured Pelagibacteraceae bacterium, assembly GCA_902514945.1. GTDB lineage: Bacteria > Pseudomonadota > Alphaproteobacteria > Pelagibacterales > Pelagibacteraceae > Pelagibacter. The sequence continues at coordinate 3,608 of CABXSO010000025.1, forward strand.
AGAGGCCTAAGAACTTTAGATGTTAGGTTAGACAGACATAGTGATAATGCTAAAAAAGTAGCAGCTTTCTTATCAAAAAATAAAAAAATTGAACTTTTATATCCATATAAAAAAAATTCGCGAAATTTTAAAATGTGGAAAAAATATTATTCTGGAGCATCTGGATTGATGGGATTAAAGATTAAAGCTAAAAAAGAAAATTCAGTAAGAAAATTTGTTAATTCCTTAAGGCTTTTTGGTTATGGTTATAGCTGGGGAGGTTTTGAAAGCTTAGCATTACATCAAAAGTTTAGAGAGACAGGAAAAAGAAAATATATGAGTCTTAAAAAAGATGAACATCTAGTCCGATTACATATAGGGCTTGAGGATCCTAGCGACCTTATCGCTGATATCAAACAAGCCATGAAACATTTAAAGTAAAAATTCATGAAATCTGAAAAATTTATTAGAAACAGGACTGCTTTAATTACTTTAATAGCTGCAAGTCTAGTAGTTTTAATTTCCTTAGGGGTCAGACAAACTTTTGGAATGTTTTTTATGGATTTCAGAGATGATCTTGGGATCTCTCTGACACAATCCGGATTATCTGTTGGACTTCAAATGTTAATGTGGGGATTAACAGGACCTATATTTGGGACTATTGCTGATAAATATGGTGGCCATAAAGCAATAGCATTAGCATTTGTTTTTTTTATAGCTGGTGTATATTTTCTATACGCAGGTCCAAATACTGGGATCTTTTTTCAGATTGATTTAGGAGTATTAGTAGGAATTGGACTAGGTGGTACAGCCATTAGCATTCCAATGTCAGTTGTTGGAAAACATTTTCCCCTATCTAATAGAACAATCGCGATGAGCATAGTGACTGCGGTAGGATCTTTTGGATATTTTTTATCTCCAATTTTAACAGAGTATTCTCTTACCGAAAATGGATGGCAAACTACTTTGGTAGCTTTTTTAATAGCTTTATCAATTGGTTTAATTATATCATTTTTTGTAAGATCTCCATCTTTAGAGCAAACTATTGAAGCACCTAATACCCAAACCACAGCAGAAGCAATAAAAGAAGCTTTTGGATCCAAAAGCTATATTCTTTTAGTTTCTGGTTTTTTTGTTTGTGGTTTTCACATAACTTTAGTAGGCACCCATGTTCCTACTTATGTGATTGATCGAGGGTTAGAAAGCTGGACAGCAGCTGCAATTTTATCTTTGATAGGTTTATTTAATATCTTTGGATCTCTTTGTAGTGGTTATCTTTCTACTAAAATGAGTAAGAAGATAATCTTAAGCGTAATTTATAGTTTGAGAGGATTATCTATAATTTTTTTCATATTTTTGCCTGCGAGCAATATTAATTCATTCATTTTCGGAGCCACTTTTGGTTTTTTATGGTTGTCCACTGTGCCTGCTACAAGTGGAATAGTTGCACACATGTTTGGGACTAAATATCTAGGTCTTTTGTATGGTATTGTATTTTTAAGTCATCAAATAGGTTCATTTTTTGGTGCTTATTTAGGAGGCTTGTTCCATGATCTTTATGGGTCATATGATTACGCGTGGTATTTAGCAATTGCTTTATCAGTTTTTGCAGCAATAATTCATTTACCGATTAAAGAACAACAAGTGTTAAGATTGAAAACAGAATAAATTGAGTAGAGCAAATCAACTTCAGGATATTGATAAATCAAAAAAATCATATGTTATTTACAAATCTACTAAGGGATTTGATCTATATACTGATTTTTCTAAAAAGATTGTTCTTAATAAAAAAAATATTTTTCGTTTTTTAAATGAAAAAATGCCAACTAAAGGATTTAAAGAAACAGATTTATTTATTGGTTTTTTTGGTTACGAATTATTAAACAGTCTTATTGGTGTTAAAGTTCCACAGCAAAGAGATATTAACTTTCCAAAAGGTATATTTTACAAGCCTGAGAAAAAAATAAGTTTAAATAATAAATTAATTTACAATCCAAAAATTAAAATAAATTTTAAAAAAAAGTTTAAAATAAATATAGATAGTCAGCACTATAGAAAAATTTTTGACAAATTTAAAAAAAAAATAAAAAGTGGTGAAACCTATCAAATAAAAATTTGCACCAAATATAAGATGAAATCGAAAATTGATCCTTTGGATCTATTTTGTAGATTATCTCATACTAATTTAGCCCCAGAGGCTTTCATGATTAAAGATGAAAATTATTCTATAATTAGTTGCTCACCTGAGAATTTAATTACTAAAATTGGATCAGTGGTAACAACCAAACCTATTGCAGGGACAGTAAAGAAAAGTAAAAAAATGACCAAAAATAAAGCATTAAAGTACTTTAGAAGTAATCTCAAAGAGACAAAAGAACATAATATGATTGTAGATATGGAACGAAGTGATATCTCGCGAATATGTA
>CABXSO010000026.1 GCA_902514945.1 uncultured Pelagibacteraceae bacterium
GAATAAATCTTTTAAGAGAGGGTTTAGATATCCCTGAATGTGCTCTGGTAGGTATTTTAGATGCTGACAAAGAGGGTTTTTTAAGATCGGAAACCTCACTGATTCAGACAATTGGAAGAGCAGCAAGAAATGTTGAGGGCAAGGTAATTTTGTATGCTGATAAAGAAACCAAAAGTATTAAAAAAGCAATTCAAGAAACAGATAGAAGAAGAAAAATTCAATTAGATTACAATAAAAAACATAAAATTGATGCAAAGTCAGTCAAAAAAGAAATTAGTGATATTTTGGAGAGTGTGTATGAGAAAGATTATGTCAAGATTAGTGAGGGCTCAAATGTTGGTGGAAATTTAAAGAAGCATCTTAAAGCTTTAGACAAAAAAATGAAGGAAGCAGCTTCTAACCTGGAATTTGAAGAAGCTGCAAAAATAAGGGATGAGATAAGAAAATTAGAGAGCACAGAATTAGAAATAACATTAAATCCTAAAATAAGACAGTACGATGTTAAAAATAAACTTTACCCAAAAGGAAGATCAACTATGGGTATGCCTGGCACTAAAGTAACAAAAAAAAGAGATAAAAAATGGAAGCACGGAAAATAATTATTACAGGAGGAGCGACCAGAATAGGTGCTGCAATAGCAAAGAAATTATCAGGACCAAAAATTGAGATAGTAATTCACTATAATAAATCTAAATCTAAAGCAGAGAAGCTTAAAAAAGAATTAAAAAAGAATGGTACTATTGTTTATTTGGTAAAAGCAGATCTAGGTAAAGAAAATGATGTGGATAAAATTATTAAATTTTCAAAAATAAAATTAAAATATTTTGACTGTTTAATTAACAATGCCTCCTTATTTGAAAACGATAAATTGGAAAATTTTACAGTTAAAAGTTGGGATCTTCATTTAAATACAAATCTTAAAGCGCCTGCACTGCTATCAAAAGGTTTTGCCAAAAATACTAGAGGAAAAAATAATAGTATAATTAATATTATTGACCAAAGAGTTTTCAAATTAACACCGTACTTTTTTTCGTATACATTGAGTAAAACAGGCCTTTATACTTTAACTAAAACAAGTGCAATGAGCTTAGCACCAAAAATACGTGTAAATGGTATAGCTCCGGGTCCTACAATTAAAAATAAAAGACAAACTGAAAAACACTTTAAAAGACAGTATTTTGCTACCCCGTTAAAACAACAGGTTGATGTCAATGAAATCTGTAATGCTGTTGACTTTTTTATAAAAAACAGCTCTATTACGGGTCAGGTTTTAGCAATTGACAGTGGTCAAAGTTTGAACTGGCAAACACCAGATATAACGGGTGGTAAAGAATGAAAAAAAATAATCTTAGAATAGTTAAGATTAATAAATCAAAAAGCTTATTCAATTACGAGAAAAAAATTTTAATTAATGAGCTTATTTTAGATCTTAAACTTGGTTATTATAATTTTGAAAAAAAGAAATCCCAAAAAATTAAATTTAGTCTTGAAATTGACTATGAGGATAAAAAACCTACCAATGATAAAGACATTAAGTCCATAGTAAACTATGGAACAGTTGTTAAATTAATAACAAAACTAGTTAGAGAGAAACACTACAATTTTTTAGAGTCCCTTGCAGAGGCAGTTTTTGATGAATTATTTAAAGATAAAAGGATTGGTAAAATAATGTTAAAAATTGAAAAATTAGAAATTTTAAAAGACTGTTCATCGGTTGGTATTCAAATTACCAAAAAGAGAAGTCATGATAAGTTCTGATATAGGAAAAGAGGTTATTAAAAAAGAGCTCACGCTTATTCCTAAATTACCTGGGGTATACAGAATGCTTAATGATAAGGGAGATATCCTTTACGTTGGTAAGGCAAAAAATTTGCCCAATAGACTTAAAAGCTATGTGGCTGAAAAAAATCATATTATTAGAACTGAGAGAATGCTGTCTCAAACTAGAAAGCTAGAAATTACAACTACTTCAAATGAGAGTGAGGCATTACTTCTTGAAGCAAATTTAATTAAAAAACACAAACCTAAATTTAATATTTTATTAAGGGATGACAAATCTTTTCCATTTATTTTTATTAGTAATAAGGACAAATGGCCTCAAATAAAAAGACATCGTGGAAAAAAAACAAATGAAGGTTTTTATTTTGGTCCTTTCGCATCTGCAGGTTCAGCTAATTGGACAATTAAAATGATACAAAAAATTTTTCACCTACGTGTTTGTGATGATTCGGTTTTCAAAAACAGAGAACGTCCCTGTATTTTGTACCAAATTAAGAGATGCTCTGGACCTTGTGTGGGTTACATAGAAAAAGAGGATTACAAAAAGACAGTAGATGACGCAATAGAATTTGTATCGGGTAAATCAAGAAAAATACAAAAAAATCTTTCAGACCAAATGGAAAAAGCTAGTGCAGATTTAGATTTTGAAAAAGCAACAATTTTAAGAGATAGAATAAAATCTTTAAATATAATTCAGTCTTCACAAAGAATAAATGAGGCTAACTTGATTGAGGCTGATGTAATCGCAGGTTACAAAGAGTCAGGCAAAACTTGCATTCAAGTTTTTTTTTATAGATCAAAACAAAACTGGGGTAATCAAGCTTTTTTTCCAAAACACGACCCTGATGAAAAATTAAGTAATATAGTAAATTCTTTTGTTTCTCAATTTTATGAAAACAAAAGTGTCCCTTCCTCAATAATTTTATCTGAGGAAATAAAAGAAAAGGTATTAATTGAGAAAACACTTACACAAAAAGAAAGTAAACAAATTAATATATCAGTTGCAAAAAAAGGCTCAAAGTTAAAAGTAATTAATCAAGCCATTAAAAACGCTAAAGATAGTTTGAATAGAAAACTTTATGAAAGCCAGAATAACAGAGAATTATTTGAAGCAGTAACTACCAAATTTAATTTGGAAACAAATATAAATCTAATTGAAGTTTATGATAATAGTCATATTCAGGGAACTAATAGTGTTGGTGCCTTAATAGCTTATGGGGATGAAGGCTTTATAAAAAAAAGATACAGAAAGTTTAATATAAAAAACAAAAAAAATGAACAAGATGACTATGGAATGATGCGTGAAGTATTGAATAGAAGGTTTAGAAGAGCAGTCCAAGAGAAAGAAAATTATTTGTCATTTCCAGATTTAGTTATGGTTGATGGTGGAAAAGGACAATACTCTGTTGCGAGAGAAGCTTTAAATGAATTAGGGCTTCACGAAATCCCTATTATTGCTATAGCAAAAGGTAAATTTAGAAATAGTGGCAATGAAACTTTTTTTCATAATGGAAAAGAGTTTAAATTTACAAAAAATGATCCTACTTTATTTTTTCTTCAAAGAATTCGAGACGAATCTCACCGATTTGCGATAAGCGCTCACAGGGCAAAAAGGAAAAAAGGAATGAATAAATCTTTGCTAGATCAAATAGATGGGATTGGTTCAATAAGAAAAAGGGCTCTTTTAAACCATTTTGGATCTGCAAGAGCAGTTGAATCAGCTAGTCTCGATGAAATAAAATCTGTAGATGGCGTTGAAGTAAAAGTCGCAAAAAAGATATATAATTTTTTTCATGAATAAAAAAAAATATGCTTAAAAAAATACCCAATATACTTACTGTGGGCAGAATTTTAATTGTTCCCTTTTTTGTTTTAGCTTTCTATTTACCTGGGTTTTATGGAGACTTGACTGCTTTAATTTTGTTTATCGTAGCGTCTTTTACAGACTTTTTAGATGGTATGTTAGCAAGAATTCTTGGAGAAGAATCTAAGTTAGGTGAACTGTTAGATCCAATAGCAGATAAAATTATCGTAGCTACAGCATTAATCTTATTAGTAATGGATGGAACAATAAGAAGCTATGAGGTGATTGCAGCAATAATTATTTTAACAAGAGAAATTTTAATTTCAGGTTTAAGAGAATTTTTAGCTAAAGGGAAAATTAAATTACCCGTATCAAATTTGGCAAAATTAAAAACAGTTTTGCAAATGGTCTCTATAGCACTTTTACTATCGGGTGAAACTGGAAACAAAATTATAAATTTTCAAGATTACAATGCTCAGACAATAGGAATAATCCTTTTATGGTTATCAGCTGCACTGACACTTTTTACCGGCTATGAATATATGCGTAGGGGAATTGATCATGCAATATCAGAAGACAATAAAGATTAAGCAGCCTTCTTATTCCTTACCAAGGATTGATAACTCTTATTTAAACTTATAATTAAATCACAAACTTTAAATTGATTTTCAGCAATACATGAAACTGGAGTGACTTCTGCTGCAGTACCCGTTAAAAAGCACCCTACAAAATTTTTTAACTCTTCAGGTTTAATTTTTCTCTCATTTACTTTTATATTTTTTGATTTTGCAATATCAATTACAGTTCTTCTAGTAATTCCATCTAAAAAAGAGTCAGGGATGGGCGTATGAAGCTCCCCATTCTTATCTTTAAAAAAAACATTTGCTCCTGTCGCTTCAGCTACATTTCCTTCATGATCTAACATTAGTGAGTCTGTAAATCCATTTTTCTCAGCTTCGTGTTTTGATAATGTGCAGATCATATATAAACCTGAGGCTTTAGTATCCCAAGGTATTGTATTTGGTGCGGGTCTTCTCCAGTTTGAGATATTTAATTTAATTCCTTCTATCTTTAATTTTGGATCAAAATATGAACCCCATTCCCAAGTAGCTATCGCAACATGAATTTTTGTTTGTTGAGCTGAAATAGCCATCATCTCACTTCCTCTCCAAGCAACCGGTCTAACATATCCGTTTTCAACTTTTTGACTTTTTATTATAGAATTTGATGCAGCATTTATCTCGTCTTCACTATAAGGTATTTCAAAACCCATTCTTTTTGCTGAATAAAAAAATCTTGAAGTATGTTCCTCTAATTTAAAAATTGATCCATCGTAAACTCTCTCACCTTCAAAAACACAGCTAGCATAATGTAATCCATGGCTTAAAACATGCACCTTAACATCTGACCAATCTACTAATTGGCCATTGTACCATATGTTTCCTGATCTTTTGTCGTAAGGTATCATGTATGAATTTAAAAAATATTACTGAAAAATATCTGTGTATATATAATATGTCAATATAACTTACCTGTGATGAAAGAGCTTTTATATTTAAAAGATGAACAATTAAAACACTTAATTGAAAAACTCTTTTTAAGTTACCGAGAAACTTTTGCAGACTCAAAAAAGGTTCTTAATAAATACCATATAGGACTGGCACATCAAAAAACTATTCATTTAATATCTATGTATGAGGGTATCTCAATTTCAGAGCTTATGGGAAAACTTAAGGTTACAAAACAAAGTTTAAACAGAGTATTAAAAGATTTAATTAAACTTGAGGTAATTTTTTTTAATAAAGATGAGAATGATACAAGAGTAAAACATATTTTTTTAAATGAAAAAGGAAAAAAAATTTTTAATGAAATTTTCGAGGTACAAAAAAAAAGAATTTATAATGCTTTACTTAGCTCTAGTTCGCAAGAAGTGCTTAGCTTCGATGAGGTTTTAAATAGAATAATAAATGGATAAATTTATTGCACATATTTTAGTAGTAGACGATGATGAGGGAATTAGGTCATTAGTAAAAAAATACTTAAATGAAAAAAAATACTTAGTTACGACTGCTATTAATGCTGAAGATGCCTCTGAAAAAATAAAAATAATTAAATTCGATTTAGTTATTTTAGATATAATGATGCCAGGTAAAAGTGGGCTTGAATTTTTAAATGAACACAAAAAAGATATTAATACACCAGTGCTTTTATTAAC
>CABXSO010000027.1 GCA_902514945.1 uncultured Pelagibacteraceae bacterium
TCCAAGTAACTTGGCTAATTTAATGAAAATTTTCTTCATAAGTTTTATAAATTTATGATATAAATATTTACAATATAATGACTATTAAATCATCACAAACCCTTGTAGCAGAAGCTTTAGAAAAAATTAAAACAATATCACCGGATGAAGCGCATAAAAAATTTAGTGATAAACAATGTAATTTAATAGATATAAGGGATATTAGAGAGCTACAAAAACAAGGAAGTATTGAAGGAGCAAATCATATACCTAGGGGTATGCTTGAATTTTGGTTAGACCCAGAGAGTGCATATTTCAAAGACGGAAAACTTGATTTAAAGAAGGAAATGGTGCTGTTCTGCGCTGGAGGCCTAAGATCTGCTTTGGCGGCAAAAACTTTGCAAGATATGGGTTTTGATAATGTGTCTCATATTGATGGGGGTTTCGGCTCTTTAAAACAAAGTAAGTTTAAAATTACTTAGTTATTTAATTCATCTAAAGCATATTCAAGTCTATCTTGACCCCAAAATAATTTTTGATTTATCACAAAAGTTGGAGCACCAAAAACATCATTCTGAAAAGCGATATTAGTTAAATCTTTGAGTTCGTCTTTTATTTTTTTATCTTTGATACCCATTTCAAAATCTTCTGTTTTAATATCACATTCTACTAATATTTTTTTTATATTTTCCTCTTTTGAAATATCAAAATTATTTTTCCAATAAGCATCAAAACAGATATCAAAAAATTCATCCTTTTTGTTATGATCAATAAAAAGATATCCTCTCATAAGATATAATGAGTTTATTGGGAATTTTTCATTCCATGTAAAATCAATTTTATTTTTTTTAGCAATTAACATACAATCGTTTCTCATATTTTTCATTTTTCTCTCATTAAATGCAGGAGCTGTAATACCTCCTAAGTTATGCAATCCACCAAGGAGAATTGCTTTATAGTTAAATTTATCTCTGTTATTTAAACTTATGATTCTTTTATGAGCTAAGTATGAATAAGGGCTTATGAAATCAAAATAAAAATCTATTTTTTTAGTCATATAAACTTATGTTTTTGGCATAAAAAATTCTTATTAACCAATAAACAAATAAACCCAAAGGTCCGATGAGATAAGTTATTATAAGAGGTATAAATATCAAAGATATTAATAAAAATAATCCGATTCGAAAAAAACCTTCTTGTGTTTTTTGCGACAATGGACGACCTAAAACTTTTTCAAATGCATAAAACATTAAATGTCCTCCATCCAACATAGGGATTGGAAATAAATTAACTAAACCAAGACTAATTGAAATATATGCCATCATGCTGATAAATGCCAAAACACCAAATTCTGCGACTTGTCCTGAAATCTTTGCTATTCTTATAGGTCCTCCAAGCTGAGAGGTGTCTGCTTTGCCAAAAATCATTGCACCAATATATTTAAGAGAAGAAATACTCACATAATAAACCTCATTGGCTGCATGATAAATAGATTGAGCAGGGCCTAATTTTACATAATTAATTTCATTATTATAGGCTCCTAATTTTATTCCCACTATCCTTTTATTTAATTTATTACCTAAATTATCTTCACCTAAAACCATTTTTGGTTTTACTTTAAAAATTAATTCGTCGTAAGACCGTTTAACTTTAAAATCAATAATTTCATCTGTAGACATTGTAATAAATTTAGAGACATCCATAATACTTTCAACTTTATTACCATCTATCTCTAAAACAATATCATTTTGTCTTAAACCCCCTGCCATAGCTGGGCTATCTTTTTGAACTTCATTAATTACAGCTGGTGTAAAATCTTTTCCAACAAATGTATAAATCGAAAAGAATATTATTAATGCTAATAGAAAATTGGCTAAAGGACCTCCAAATACAATCAAGGCTCTTTGATACAAAGGTTTTAAGGTAAATAATTTTTTTCGTTCCTCTTTATTATACTTTTCCAAAATCTCTTTATGATCAGCTTGAGAATATACGTTCCTATCTCCAAAAAACTTTACGTAACCACCAAGAGGAATCCAACATATCTTCCATCTTGTACCTGATTTATCATTCCAACCGAAAATTTCTTTACCAAATCCTACAGAAAAATCTGTGACTCCAACACCATATTTTTTTGCAAAATAATAATGACCATATTCATGTATAAATACAACAACTAAAATGAGAACAATAAAAGGTAATATAAAATTTAACATGTCAATATTCTATAATATCAGACATTTTCGAAATTTGTCCAATACTAAAAATTATCGCATCTTTTTTTTTAAATCCATATTTTTCAGCATTATCTTTGAACCTTATAGGAGGTTCCATTATTGGTTCCAATGACAGAACAAATGTTCCCCAATGCATACCTAAAATTTTTTTACTTTTTAATTCTCGTCCAATACTTAAAGCCTCTTCAGGACTTGTGTGATAAATAGACCTATCTTTGTAAGGCATTATTGGAAAAAAATTATACGCACCTATATTTATAATTGTAAGGTCGATCGGTCCATACTTATTGCCTAAATATTTATAAATATTTCCAAGTCCAGTATCGCATGCAAATAGTATTTTTTTTTTATTATACTCTATTAAAAAATTTCCCCACAAAGTTTTGTTAGTGTCGGTTAAGGTTCTTTTTGACCAGTGCACGGCTGGAAGAAATGTAATTTTTAAATTTTCATTGATGTTAATTACATCATACCAGTCCATTTCATTGATATCATTATATCCATTAGTTTTGAAATATTTACTAAGATTTAAAGGAACTAATACTTTTGCATCTTTGAAAGGAAATCTCCTTATAGTCATCATATCTTGATGATCATAATGATTGTGAGTAAGTAAAAATATATCAATTTCAGGCAATTGATTCAATCTTATAGCCGGATCTGTAAATCTTTTAGGTCCAAATATAAGTGGTCCTGCATTTTTAGAAAAAATGGGATCTGTAATTATCGTATTATTTCCTAATTTAATAATAAATGTTGCGTGACCAATCCAACCAATATAATCATCATTTTTTAATTTTTCTAAGTCTCTTAGTACTTGATCTTTACTTAAAACGTGGCCACTGGTTATTGTCATATCTAATTTTTTTTTTTCTTTATTAAATATTTTATAAGACCACTTTACATTAGGATCTCTTTGAGGTGAGCCTTCAGGATTTCTAAATGTTCCATCAGGAAGATGGTGGTAAGGTTTTTTTTCCATCATCAGTAATTTTTTATATCTTTTTTTAAAATTATCTTTTCTAATTTTTTGCTAATAATCATTACGCCTTTATAATTTGGATGCATACCATCGCTTAAATTAAGCTCAGCATTCATAGCTACTCCATCGAGTAAAAAAGGAATAAGTTCTAACTTATATTCTTTAGATAAATCTGAAAAAATCTTATCAAATTTTTTTTTATATTTTGATCCGTGTGAATTTGGGGCGATCATTCCAGCTAAAATGATATCAATATCCTTCTTTAATGAAATTTGAATTATTTTTTCTAAATTATTTTTGGTTTCGCTGGGTTCAATGCCTCTAAGCATGTCATTAGCGCCTAGACCTAAAATCATTAAATTTACTCCAGGTTCTGATAATGTCCATTCTGCTCTATTTAGTCCTCCTGATGAAGTGCTACCTGATACACTTCCATTAATTACCTCTATATTGTGACCTTTAGATTTTAAGCTTTCTTGCAAAACGAATGACAAATGGTGCTCATTGGGTAAGCCATAACCTGCCATTATGCTGTCACCAAACAATACAATTTTTTCAATTGCATACGAGTTTATGGTTAGTAGACAGAGAGCAATTATTTTAATAATAAAACTTTTATACATGAGCGTTCTTCTTAAATTAAAAAAAGTAAATCTTAAATATAAAACTGGCAAGGATAATATAAGTGTATTGAATAATATTAACTTAATTACCAAAAAAAAAGAAACTGTTTCAATAGTGGGTGAAAGTGGCTCAGGAAAAACAAGTCTAATAATGCTAGTGGGAGGGTTAGAGCGTGCAACGTCGGGTAAAATATTTTTTCAGGATCAGGAGATAACTAAATTGAATGAGGACCAAGTATCAAAGATTAGAAAGAAAAGTATTGGTATAATTTTTCAGTCTTTTTATTTAATTCCTAATTATACAGCCGTTGAGAATGTTGCTCTAACTCTTGAACTTAATAAACTTAAAAATCCAGAGAGTAATGCAAAAGAATTATTGGATAGATTTGGTCTAAAACATCGATTAAATAATTTACCAAGCCAGTTATCGGGGGGTGAACAGCAGCGAGTGGCCATTGCGAGAGCAATTGCCATGAAACCTGAGTTAATTTTAGCTGATGAACCAACAGGAAATTTAGATACAGAAAATTCTATTATGATTTCCAAGATATTATTCAATTATGTCAAAGAAGAGGGTTCGTCATTAATAATAGTTACCCATGATTCAAAACTTGCAAATAAAACCGACAGAAAAATTAAAATTATAGATGGAAAAATTAAATAATTTATCTGAAATTAATATGATATTTAAATACGCCTTAAGAGACTTACGAAGGAATTATAGAAAAATTTCAAGTATTATTGTAACACTATTTATTAGTCTTTTTGTTTTAAGTACAATTTTTACAATCGAAGACAGTTTAAAAAAAGAATTAAATAATAATGCTAGAGCATTGCTTGGAGGAGATTTTGAAATTGATTATAATCGTAATCAAGGAAATTTAGAGTTAATAAATAAAGTCGAAGAATTCGCAACTGTTTCCCAGATGATTGAGTTTAGCACAATGCTTTCAACAACCAATCGTGAAAAAAATAAATCTTTATTCACTAGAATTAAAACAGTTGATAAAAAATACCCTCTTTATGGTGAGATTATTTATGAGCCTGCAGGAGCTTTTGAACGGATGCACAATGAACCAAAAACAATATTAATTAATGAAAGTTTGTCAAAAACTCTTAAAATTAAAATTAATGAAATTGTAAATATTCAAGATCAAGAATTTACTGTTATTGGTAAAGTCAAGTCTATTCCAGATGTAAGTGGGTTTGTAGCTTTTGGTGATTGGGCTTTGGCAAGCGAACAAACTTTAGATATTTTAAAATTAAATGGTATTGGTAGTTTTTTAAATTACGAGTACAAAGTGAAATTTAATCAAAATAAAGACTCGGATATTTTTGAAAAAAAAATTGAAAAAATTTTTAAGAACGATCAAAAAGTAAAGCTTAGATATCCTGAAAACTCTGCCAGTGGATTGAAGCGAATTATTAATAATTTTTCACAGTTTTTGTCATTGGTATCAATTAGTGCAATGTTAATTGCTGGAATTGGAATTTCTAATACTTTTTTATCTTTCATTAACCAAAACAATATGTCCATAG
>CABXSO010000028.1 GCA_902514945.1 uncultured Pelagibacteraceae bacterium
TGTCTCAATGAGTTTTTTTACTAATGGAATTTCTTTTGCAACTACATGAAATTTATCTGTCTTAGGTAATTCTTTAATAAAACTTTTTAATACATCCGCCATTAAATCGACACCAATCAAATCGTAGAGACCAAATACTCCTGTTTTTGGAATTCCCATTGGTCTTCCAAAAATTGCATCTGACTCTTCTACCGAAAGTTTCATCTTAAATGCCTCTGTCATTGCAACTTGCATGGCATAAACCCCAACTCTATTACCTAAAAAACCAGGGGTATCATTACAAATAATTGCACCTTTACCAAGTTCTATCTCACAAAATTCTTTTAATTCATTAATTTTATCAAGGTCATTATTTTCATTTTTAACTATTTCTAATAGGCCCATATATCTAACAGGGTTAAAAAAATGTGTGATACAGAAATCTTTTTTTTCCATATCAGTTAAATGTTGAGATAAAACTTTAATAGGAATCGAGGATGTGTTTGATGAAACTATTGCACCCTCTTTTCTTGCTTTAAATATCTTTTCATAAATTTGATGTTTGATATCAATTCTCTCAACAACAGCTTCAACTACCCAATCAGCATCTTTAACTACGTCAAAATTATCATTTATATTTCCAACTTGGATATTATTGATTTTTGACTTATCAATTAATAGGGGGGGCCTAGACTTATGAATTCTATCTCTTGCTTTTTTGCTTATTTCAGTTTTTAAATCAAGCAAAGTAACAGGTATATTCGCGTTACATAAATGAGCGGCTATTCCACTTCCCATTGTTCCTGAACCAATCACTACTACGTTTTTAATTTTCATTTTAGGGATTTTACTATTGATTAATACCTCTGAGCCTCTCAGATCTTCTTCTTAAGAGTTCAGCGGTCACTAAAATTAAAGTCGATAATACAATTAGACAAGTTGCAACCGCAAGGATGGTTGGACTTAATTGTTCTCTTAAACCCGTCCACATTTGAATCGGTATAGTAGTGTTTTCAAGCCCTGCTAAAAATAATACAACTACTACTTCGTCGAATGATGTCACAAATGCAAATAATCCACCAGAAATAACGCCTGGCAAAATTAAAGGCAAAGTTATTTTCGTAAAAGTATTTACCGGATTACTTCCAAGACTTGCAGCAGCTCTTGTTACACTATGATCGAATCCTGATAATGTTGCTGTAACTGTGATTACTACAAATGGCGTCCCTAAAATAATATGTGCAAGAACAATACCTGTGTGAGTTGCTGCCAAACCAGCTTTGGCCATAAAGAAAAAAATTGCAACACCAGATATAATAAGAGGTACAATCATTGGTGAGATTAAAACTGCCATAATTAAACCTTTGTAAGGCATGTGTCTGCTACTCAAACCTAGGGCTGCAACAGTTCCAAGTAAAACTGAGCCAATAGTTGCAAAAATAGCAATAATGAAACTATTTTTTGCTGCTAAACCCCAGGGATTTTTAGTTCCATAAATCATGTCTTGATACCATCTTAAAGAAAATGCATCAGGATCTAGTCGTTTCATTCCATCAGAAAAAACTAAAAATTCCTCAGCATTAAAAGATAATGGAAAAATTACAAATAATGGAGCCATAAGAAAGAAGAAAACCGCTGCACAAATTGTAAGATAGATATAGTGCCAAATTCTATAATGGGTTTCTGTATATTTAGGTAAAGCCATTTTTTATCCTAATTTAATATTATCTATTCCTACTAATTTGTTGTACAGCCAATAAATAGCTAAAACTCCAGTCAGCAACATTAGTCCCATTGCTGATGCGAAACTCCAGTCAAGCGTACTCTTCATGTGAAATGCAATTTGGTTACTTATTAAAGTGCCTGAAGCTCCTCCAACTAAAGCTGGAGTTATATAATAACCAATTGCCAAAATAAAAACTAATAAACAACCAGCTCCAATACCTGGAATTGTCAATGGAAAATAAACTTTCCAAAAAGCTATAAAAGGTGTTCCACCTAAAGACTTTCCAGCTCTCATCAAACTAGGAGAGATTGTCTTCATAACGCTATAAAGGGGTAAAACCATAAAAGGTAACAATATTTGTGTCATTGCCACATAACTTCCAGTTTTATTAAACATCATTTCAATTCTGTTATCATCGGTTACTAATCCAATCATAACAAAAAAGTCGTTTACTATTCCTTGTTGTTGTAACAAAATCATCCAACTTGCTGTCCTAACAAGTAACGAGGTCCAAAAAGGAAGTAAAACACAAATCATTAGTAGGTTACTGTACTTCATCGGTAAGGTTGCTAATAAATGGGCTATTGGATAAGCCATTAGAAAACAAAACACCGTAACAAAAAATGCGATTTCTAAAGTTCTAAGCCACAAAATTCTATGAACCCTTCTATCTTCAGGTACGTTAACTATTTCTCCTTTTTCATTTTCAAACATATCCATGCCTTTCAGATATTTTTGGTATGTATATGCAGGAGCTCTTTGTTTGATTGCTCTCCAATATTCTACATCTGCCCACCTTTTATGAACAGCCATAATCTGCTCTTTATAATTTCCTTCTTCAAAGGATTTAGATTTTCGTCTTAATTTTTTAATAATACTTTTAAAACCGTTCTTGGTATAATTAAGTTGTGTTGATAATTTTCCTTCACGTTCTTCCTCAATTAATTTTTGAAAGTCAAAATAGAATGCTTCAAATACTTCCTCAGGCGGTAACTCTTCTCCGTCCCAAGTTTCCATTGATTTATAAGTTTTAGGAAGCATTTCTGTTACCATTTTGTCATCCACACTTCTCATAAGCATGTCTCCGATTGGAAATACATAGGTAATGATTATAAATAATAATAAAGGAGCAACTAATAAAAAAGCTTTTACTTTATTCTTTTTTTCAGCTTTTTTTAAACTAACCTCTAAAGGAATTCCATCGGTTGTTAAAATTTGTTTGTTTTCTGAGCTCATAAATAAAAAGGGCGGTTAGTCATAACCGCCCTCTAATATATTATAAAATTTTAATCTTTAAAACTTAAAATTAAAATTTTGCTTTCATTGCTTCCCATTTTTCACCAAGTTCTGTTCCATTATCGGCCCAGTAAAGTGGATCTACTAAGAAGTAATTTTTAGTGTTTGCTGGTGCAGTTGGCATATTTGGTACCATGTTAGTTTTACCATCTTTATACCACGGCTCACCTTTTTCCATCACTTTAATAGATGATTTTCTCCAAGGAGCATATGCAATATATTTTGCACTTCCTGCTAAACCTTCTGTACTTGTCATCTCAGCTAAAGCTTTCATAGCATCAGCTTCATTTGGTGAACCCTTAACTAATACAAAGTACTCATAGTCAAGACCTTGTGCATCCCAAACTTGAACGATTGGAGCGCCTTCACCAACAGCAGCGTTAAAGAATCTACCATTCCAGCCAGTTGCCATAACAACTTCACCACTCATTAGTAATTCTGGTGGTTGAGCACCTGCAGACCAAAATACACATCCACCTTTAGGGTCTGTGCAAAGTTCTTTGATCTTATCCATTGCTCTTTGAACACCTTTTTCAGTCTCAAGAGCCTTATAGATTTTTGCTCCACCTTTACCTGGTTTAATACCATCAGCAGCTAAAGCGATCTCTAAGTTTGTTAAAGCGCCTTTGTAGATAGCTCTTTTTCCAGGGAATTTTTTAGTGTTAAAGAAATCTTTGATAGTCTTTGGAGTACCTTTAACATTGTCTGAGTTATAAGCGTAATTCCAAGAATACAAAATATTTCCTACAGCACATTCACTTGGCATTCCAGTAAAGAAATCTTTACTTGCTGGAGTTCCATCTGGTGCTGGTGGAAAATCTTTGTCAAAATCAAATTTAACAAATAATCCTTCATCACAGCCATTAATAGTATCCATTGCGAACACGTCGATTATATCCCACGTGATCTTTCCAGCGTCTTTTTGTGCTTTGATTTCTGCTAATCCACCTGAATAGTCAACCCAATTAATTGGGACACCTAATTTCTTAGCAGTAGGATCACCATAACCTAACTTCTGACTTTCTGTATAAGCTCCACCCCATGACGCAACTGTAACTGCGTATGCTGATGTAGTTAAAGAGAACACAAAAGAAAGGGCTAGTAATAATTTACTAATTTTTTTCATTTTTCCTCCGTTTAAACGTTTTTTTATAAAATTAGATTACAGCAAGATCGATAATGAGAGTCAACAGCCCTTTTTAGTGGTTAAATGATATATCTGGTGTTTATTTTGGGTCTAAAGCTCTGGCGTCATCGCTATTCCACCCAATTTTAATTTCATTTCCTAACTTAATATCTAAATTAGATGAACTGTTAGGTATTTTGAGAATAAATTCAGGATTCCCTAATAAATTAATTCTAACTCTTGTATGATCTCCATGATAAATAACTTCTTCAATTTTTCCATTATGAATATTATCCATCTTATCGCTTGGATTAATTAGTGCCCTTTCAGGTCTTAGTGAAACTGTCGTTTTCTCACCTTTGCCCTTAACTGAAATAGGATTTGCAAATATTTCAGCATTAGCTAACTTCACTTTACATTTTCCTTCGGAAATATCAGATACTTCACCAACAAAAGTATTATTCTCACCTATGAACTCGGCAACAAAAGAATTTACTGGCTTCTCATACAACTCATCAGGGCTGGACAGTTGTTGAACTTTTCCATCATTAAATACAGCAATACGGTTTGACATAGTAAGTGCTTCGCTTTGATCATGTGTAACGTAAACAACAGTGACGCCAATACTCTCATGAATATGTTTAATTTCATATTGCATACTCTCTCTTAAATTTTTATCTAAAGCTCCAAGAGGTTCATCCATTAAAACTAGTTGAGGATCGAAAACAAGTGATCTTGCAACAGCTACCCTTTGTTGTTGTCCTCCAGATAACTGGCCAGGCATCCTTGCAGCAAAACCTTGTAATGAAACCATTGATAATGCTTTATCAATTTTTTTATCTGCCTCGTCTTTAGGTATTTTTCTTACTCTTAAAGGAAAAGCTAAATTCTCATAAACAGTCATATGAGGGAATAATGCATAGTTTTGAAAAACCATACCAATTCCTCTTTTATGAGGTGGAATACTTGAAATTGCATTTCCATCTAAATAAATTTCACCATTTGTAGGTGTTTCAAAACCAGCTAACATCATTAGGCAAGTGGTTTTACCAGAACCAGAGGGTCCTAACATAGTTATAAACTCACCTTCTGCTATGTCTAATTGAAGATCTTTTACAACTAAAATTTTACCATCGTA
>CABXSO010000029.1 GCA_902514945.1 uncultured Pelagibacteraceae bacterium
TTTTTTAATAAATTATTTAAAATGAAGAAAATATTTTCTATATTTTTTAAAGAATAATCATAATACTTGGTAGGACCGCCCAAAATTAATGAACAAATCTTTCTATGATCTTTTTTAATAAATGAATTTAAATAATCTTTATTTTTAATAATTTCTGCATCTGTAAGATAATGAATCGCACCTTTTGTGTTAATTACATTTTTACCTTTTATGGAGTCATGCTCAGGAGCAACAATAAAATCAAAATGATTAAAGTTTACTTTTGGGTCCTGGATATGAATGTTAATCAATTTTTTTTTTGAATTATTTTTTAAATGGATTGCGGGGATTACACTTTTACGTCCACAAGAAATAATTAGATCAAAATCAGATTGGTTAATTTTTTTATAAACGCTTTGTGAGATTGGAGTAAGTTTGGGAGGAATTATTTTCCAAAAATTATTTAGTTCAACTGTGTGGTGTGTAAAATCAATCTCTAAGGCTTTTGCTAGTCCCTCTACTTGGCTGATCATTCCATGCATACCTTGAGTCAATAATATACCTTTTAATTTATTCATTAATTACTATATAGCTTTCATATGAGTCAAAATCCAACTAAACACACAAAAGTGTTAATAATTGGATCCGGTCCAGCTGGATATACTGCTGCAGTATATGCTGCACGTGCAATGCTAAATCCAATTTTAGTTTATGGATCTGAGCCTGGAGGACAATTAACAACAACTACTGATGTTGAAAACTATCCTGGGTTTGCTGATGTGATTCAAGGACCTTGGTTAATGGATCAAATGAAAGAACAAGCAAAAGCTGTTGGAACAGATATGATACAAGATCACATTCAATCAGTTAATTTAAAATCTAAACCTTTTGAGGCTGTTGGTGATACGGGTCAAAAATTTACTGCTGATAGCATTATTATTTCAACTGGTGCTCAAGCAAGATGGTTAAATATTAAATCAGAACAAGAATTTAGAGGCTTCGGTGTGTCGGCATGTGCTACATGTGATGGATTTTTCTTTAAAGAGAAAGAAGTGGCAGTAGTTGGAGGTGGAAATGCTGCCGTAGAAGAAGCAATGTTCCTCACAAAATTTGCTTCTAAAGTAAAACTAATTCATAGACGTGATAGCTTAAGAGCAGAAAAGATGCTTCAAAAAAAATTAATGGAAAACAAAAAAATTGATATTATTTGGGATACAATCATTGAAGACGTTATAGGTGATAAAGAGCCTAAGAATGTGAAAGGTATTAAAGTAAAAAATGTGAAAACAAATAAAATAGAGGAAATTAAAGTTGATGGACTATTTGTTGCAATTGGTCATGATCCAGCGACATCTCTATTTAAAGATCAGTTAAAAATGGACAATGAGGGATACTTAATCACCAAACCAGATTCGACTGAAACTAATGTTCCAGGAGTTTACGCTGCAGGAGATGTTAAGGACAAAACTTTTAGACAGGCTGTAACTGCGGCAGGCATGGGGTGTATGGCTGCTCTTGAGGCAGAAAAACATCTTTCACATAAGTAAAGTGAAGAATAATTTACACGTTTTTTTAGGAGCAACTGTAGCTGATGCTGCAGCTAGACCATTACACTGGGTTTATAATCAGAAAAAACTTCTTAGTTATATTAAGGGGAAAAAAGATTTTACTTTTTTAAAAAAAAATAAAAGTCCTTTTTATAATATCAAGACAGGAAAAGTTTCAGGATATAACGCAATTGGCCAAGTTATGTTTGAAACATTGCTTGGAGATCAAAGAAATATTGAGAAAAGATTCAAAAAGAATATTACAAAGAGTTTTGGTCCAGGAAGTATTTACTGGAAAAATTTAAATCTGAGAGCAAAATATAAAAAAGTTAAAGATTGGCGTGGAATAATTAAAGGTCCTTGGATTCATCAAAATATCATAGAAACTGTCAGAAATATTAAAGCTAAAAAAAAATTAACTGGTGGTGTAAAAGTAAACGAGTCTGATGGTTATTGTGCTGCTCTACCTTATTTTTTGTATGGTTATAATTTAAAAAACATAAAACAAATTATCTCGATTGTAACCGTTTCAAAAATAAGCCTGAAATATGCTTTAGCAAAATTTTATCTATTGGATTTAGCGCTTAAAGGCAGCCAAAATCCTATTAATGAATTTATTAAAAAATTCAAAAAAAATTCATATTTTAAGAATATTGTAAATGACATTCAAAAAGTGAAAAGATTAAAATCGAAGCCTCACTCATTGTTAGTTAAAAAATTAGGTATGGCATGTAGCTATCCTGGAACTTTTAATAGCTCTATTCATTCAATTATTAATTCAACAAATTATAAAAGTGCAATTTTAAGAACTATTAAAGCTGGTGGCTGTAACTGTTCAAGAGTTAATTTTATTGGAGCATATTTCGCTGCTTTAAGAGGAGTGGACACTATCCCCAAATCTTGGATAAAAAAAACAGTTCCTGCTAAAAAAATATTAGACCAAAAATAATATTGTCTATTTTAAACTTTCACAAAAAGATTTTATTCTTTTCATTGCCTTTTTTAAACTCTTCATTGAAGTTGCGTAGGAAATTCTAAAATATCCATCTAACCCAAATGCTGAACCTTGAACCACAGCAACATTTTCTTTTTCAAGTAATTTTTTGACAAAATCAGTATCAGTTTTTAATTTTGTTTTTTTATTTAAAAGACCTTTGCAGCTTGGAAAGACATAAAATGCTCCATTAGGTTTAAGACAACTGATACCTTTTATACTATTTAAACTTTTAACTACAAAGTCTCTTCTTTGCTTAAAAGCATTTGATCTTTTTTTAATAAAACTCTGCTTTCCATTCAATGCTTCAACAGCAGCTGCTTGACTAATAGAAGAAGGATTTGAAGTTGATTGTGATTGAATTTTGCCTATAGCTTTAATTATATCTTTTGGTCCTGCTGCATAACCTATTCTCCATCCTGTCATCGCATAAGATTTACTAACACCATTCATTGTGATTGTTCGATCCTTGAGTTTTGAAATTTGAGCGATTGTAAAAAAATTAAAATTATCATATCTAACGTGTTCATAAATATCATCACTTAGGATATAAATTTTTTTGTTTCTAATTAAAACTTTGGCTAAACTTTGAATTTCTTTTTTTGTGTATCCTGCTCCAGTAGGGTTTGATGGCGAATTTAAAATAACCCATTTAGTTCTTTTAGAAATTGCTTTTTTAAGTTTTTTTGCCGTAAGTTTAAAACCTTCCTGTTCTGTACATTTTACTATTTTTGGTCTTCCTCCAGCTAAAAGAACCATATCTGGATACGAAACCCAAAATGGTGCTGGAATTATAACCTCATCACCTTTATTTAATGTTGCCATGAAAGTATTGTAGAGAACTTGTTTTCCACCTGTACCTACTGTTATTTGATCAGCTGAATAATTTAATTTGTTTTCTCTTCTAAATTTTCCAATAACAGCTTTTTTTAATGCTGGAGTACCATCTACAGCGGTATATTTTGTGTCTCCTTTTTGAATGGCTCTAATCGCGGCATTTTTAATATTATTTGGAGTATCAAAGTCTGGTTCACCAGCACCGAGACCAATCACATCTTTGCCAGCTGTTCTAAGTTCTCTCGCTTTCTGGGTTACCGCGATTGTTGGCGATGGTTTAATTCTCTTTAAACTGTCTGATATTATGCTCATTGAAATATAATTTAATTCTACTACTTTCTTAATATATGGAAAATACTTATCAAGATTTAATTACAGATATTCAGAGTAAAAATTCAAAAATCAGTGGAAAACTTGAGGGAGGAAAAAGATTCAAAATTAAATCAGATTTTAAACCGGCAGGAGATCAACCAGAAGCTATCAAAAAATTAGTAAAAGGAGCTAATAAAGAGGCATTTAATCAAGTTCTACTTGGAGTTACAGGCTCTGGGAAAACATTCACTATGGCAAAAGTTATTGAAGCCACAAATAGACCAGCATTAATTTTAGCTCCTAATAAAACCCTAGCCGCCCAACTTTATGGTGAGATGAAAACTTTTTTTCCAGACAATGCTGTGGAATATTTTGTTTCCTATTATGATTATTATACCCCAGAAGCATACGTTCCTAGATCAGATACCTACATTGAAAAGGAAGCGTCAATTAATGAACAAATAGATCGAATGAGACATTCAGCAACAAGATCTCTTCTTGAAAGAGATGACGTATTAATTGTTGCAAGTGTGTCATGTATATACGGTTTGGGCTCAGTTGAAGCGTATAGTAAGATGACCCTAACCCTTCAAAAAAATTATGAATACAATAGAGAACAAATAATTAAATCTTTGGTAGCACTCCAATATAAACGTAATGATCAAAATTTTTATAGAGGTACATTTAGAGCCCGAGGAGAATATTTAGAAATTTTTCCATCACATTTAGAGGATAGAGCTTGGAGATTAAGTCTTTTTGGAGATAAGCTTGAAAAAATAGAAGAATTTGATCCTTTAACAGGAGATCAAGTAAGAGAACTAAGTCTGGTTAAGGTATATGCCAACAGCCATTATATTACTCCTAAACCAACTATCGAACAAGCAGTTATTAATATAAGAAAAGAATTAGAAACTACTCTAAAGAAACATAAATCAGAAAATAAGTTACTTGAGGCACAAAGATTAGAGGAAAGAACGAAATTTGACCTTGAAATGATTGAAGCAACAGGATCTTGTGCTGGAATTGAAAATTATTCAAGATTTTTATCTGGAAGAAAACCAGGCGAACCACCTCCCACTCTGTTTGAATATTTTCCAGATAATACCCTTATTTTTGTTGACGAATGCCATGTTACAGTTCCACAATTAAATGGAATGTACAAAGGTGATAGATCAAGAAAAAGTACTTTAGCTGAATATGGGTTTAGGCTTCCATCGTGTATGGACAATAGACCTTTAAAATTTGAAGAATGGGATTTAATGAGAACACAAACTGTTTTTGTCTCAGCTACACCTGGCCCATGGGAATTAGAACAGACCAAAGGAAAATTTATTGATCAAGTAATTAGGCCTACTGGATTAATTGATCCACCAGTTGAAATTAGACCTGCAAAAAACCAAGTGGATGATTT
>CABXSO010000030.1 GCA_902514945.1 uncultured Pelagibacteraceae bacterium
TAGGTTAAATCTTATTTAAAAGTCCTAAAATCTAAATAACAAAGGGTTAAATTAAAGTGAAAAATTTAATAAAAATAATAAGTAAGTTAACTTTTTTTGTAACTTTTTTAATTATTGGATCATTACATGTCTCAAACGCTGCTGATGTGAAACTAGTTCATACAAAAACTGGTGCTGGAAGCACGGGTGGTGGAATGATCTTTAATCCCGATGGCACCAAGTTTTATTGGACTGATATATCAGCTGATACAATTAAACAAATAAATCTTACGACAGCCTATGATCTAAGTAGCCAAACAGGTTCTACAATTACTTTTGACTTAGATCCAGCCTCAACAATTTGTCAAAACGCATTTGGTTTAGCGATGAATGATGATGGCACCAGAATGTTTATACCTTGTTATAACACTGATACAATTAAGGAAATTGAACTAAGTACAGCATATCTAGTCTCCTCAGGATCGCATGATGATTCAAATGATTTGGATGTATCAACACAAACAGGTAGCCCATCTGGCGTAACTTTTAGTAGTGACGGTAAAACATTATTTGTAGCGGATCAAGTTAATGATAAAATATGGGAACACCCATGTACAGCTGCATATGATGTTTCATCATGTACAGCTGATGTTTCTTCAGCTGGTAATGAATTAGATATTTCTGGAGAAGAAGTTGATGTGTTTGGTGTAACTTTTAACAATACAGGTACGCAAATGTATTTAGTTGGTGTAAACCAAGATGCTGTTCATTCATATAATTTATGTACCGCTTATGATGTCTCTACCGCTGTGCACAATTCACTTGATAGCTCTAGTGTTAATGATGGCAAACCTAGAGGCTTAGGCTTTAATAACGATGGTACAAAAGTATATGTAGGCGGTGATAATGGTAATAAGATAATGACGTATGCTTTAGATACGGCATTCGACTTGAACAGTAATACAAATTATGGAAATAGAGCTCAATGTAATGGTGGTACAGATCCCACAGCATTTGCTGATATAAAGAATGCAATTGATGCCAATATAGCTCAAGTAAGAACAATTACAAATCTATCAATGGGAATGGTTTCAAGTAGATTAGGTTTCATAAGAGGCAATAAAAATAATAGCAACTTATCTGCAAATAATTTAACAATTGATTTTGAAAACCCTAATTTAAATTCAGCTGTAAAAGCTCTGCAAGCATCAAATATTGTTAACAAAAATAGTAATAATGGAAGTTGGTCATTTTGGACTGACGGATCAATAAGTGCAAGCAGATTTGGACTGACTTCTAAATCTACCTCTTCAAAATCTGACGCATATTCTGTTGGAATTGGAGCAGATAAAAAATTAGGTAAAAATAAGTTTTATGGTTTTTCTATTATGGACACAAAGGTAAGCGGCAAGGTGGGTGCGAATGGTGATGCTATTAGAAGTAATAGTGAACACGTAGCATTTTACGGGAGTATTCCTCAAAGTGAAAATAATTTTATTGAGGGTTATTTTGGGTTTGGACGTTTAAAAAGCCGTATTACTAGAGTAGATGCTGGTGAAAGCTTTACATATAACAGCATTAGAAAAGGGACAACATACTTTGGATCGATTAATTATGGAACCGTTATTGAGAAAAATAATGTTGATATCATTCCTTCTTTAAAGGTAGATTTATCTCTAACTCAATTAGATGGTTATAGAGAAAAAGGTAGTGGTGCTCTAAGTTATGAGAAACAAGATATAGAATCTGGAATAACTTCTTTAGGTGCAAGGTTTAATAAAACTATTGATAATGGAAATAGTAAAACAAAACCATATGCCTCAATTCGTATTGGTAAAGATTTTACAGATGATGAGACTACTAAACTAGCCTACCTGGAGGCGCCTGCAACTAAATATACTTATACCGGTGATAATAAATCTGAACATATTTATATTTATGAATTTGGATTTGTACATATTAACGAAAATGGATTGATAATGAATTTTGGCCTAGAAAGAATAGAAGGTAATAAAGAGGATCATACTAATAAAATTAATCTTGGAGTTACTTATGATACAGACAACTCTGGATACTCAATGAATATAAATGAAAAACTTATGGCTGAATTAGTATTTAATAAGACATTTAATATGTTTGACCTAGATATTAAGATGAATCATTCTTTGGAAGATAATAAGGAAAAATATATAAATGGAATTATTTCCAAAAGTTTTTAAAACTATTTATATATATGAAAATATCCTATTAAAGCTGAAACAATTAATATTATTAATAAGATAATCCATGATATTTTTCTAAATATTAAAAGCGCAGTTTTTTCATCTCTTGGTACTT
The DNA here is from genome assembly GCA_902514945.1 of uncultured Pelagibacteraceae bacterium. Classification (GTDB taxonomy): domain Bacteria; phylum Pseudomonadota; class Alphaproteobacteria; order Pelagibacterales; family Pelagibacteraceae; genus Pelagibacter. The sequence goes on from CABXSO010000030.1 coordinate 2,317, forward strand.
TTAAAATTTCTTTTTGACCGTACCCCATGAAGTGACCAATATAAATAGACTCTATAAAAGTTATGATTAGAACTGAAATTGCATTTATATAAGCTGTGAAAATAAACCAGTCAAATACATTCAAATAAGTCATATCTGGGATTTTTGATGCAGCAGCAACAAGATTGAATGCAACAAGTGATAAAACTAAAGTAATACAAACTGAAATTCTGTAAAATTCGAAAGGTATAAATATTGTAAAATAAGTGACCATTATTATCATAATTATTGGCATAATAAATTTAAAAACAAAACTAAGAGAATTTCTCTCTATTAAAAATTCAGTGGTAATAGAATGTTTTGCATAATCTGAATATGCATCAACTAAAGTTTCCATATATGGATATGAAATAAATTGATTAATAGTCCAACCAGGAGATGAAATATTAGTAAAATTTACTTCCCTCATTTCATTATTTAAAATTTTAAATTTATCTGATGCTCTAAAAGAAACTTTCTCAAAGACTTTTGAATAAATTACAAACTTAAAGGTTTGTTCATCAAAAGGATACTTCTTATAGTCAAAATTTGATATATTGTATGTTACAAACTCATCATAATAAATATACTCAATAGTCCCATCATAAAAAATTAATATTTTGGGTTTTACATTAGACTCTACCTTTGTGGAATCTTGAAAAGTCATTTGAAAGTCAAAAAATTTTCCTTCAGAGATTGATTTATTTAAGTCGTACTCACATACTACGATTTTCTGTGTTTTAGCCTCAATTACTTTCTTATTAATTGAGGACATTTCATCAGAGAAATCATCTGATAAACTGTTAAAAATTATAAGATTTAATTTTGGTTCAGTATAAAAAAAAGATCTTTGATCTAAGAAAAGTGACAAAGTAGAATTTTGCTCATCTAAATTTATTCTTTTTAAATTAAAATAATTTCTTAAAGTTACGTCTTCTTTAAGTTTTTTTTCTACACCAAAGGTACTTTGATCATATATTTTGTCACAAATTTTTTTCGGGAATAACTCACTAAACTCTAGTCTTTTTTCAGCTTGTAGTGATGTTACCTCAATAGCATTTGTATATGAGAATATTAAAAATACATTAAGAAAAAACAGTAACCTAAAAATTATTTTCATAACTTTATATTACAGTTATATATAAATATTGATAAGAATATTTTTTTAATTATAAAAATAATTTATTTTTTATAAGATATTTGCTTATCTTCAAAATGTTTTGCAAGTTCTCCACTTGCATACATTTCTTTAATAATATCACATCCACCAACAAATTCTTTTTTTACATATAGTTGTGGGATCGTAGGCCAATCGCTGAAAACCTTTATTCCTTCTCGAATTGATTGATCCTCAAGAACATTTATGCCTTTATAATTTACTTCTAAAATTTTAAGAATATTAGATACTGCCATAGAGAAACCACATTGCGGTGCATCAGGAGTACCTTTCATAAATAAACATACATCATTATTTTCTATATGATTTTGAATTTCACTTTTTGTTTTTTCTTCCATTATTGTTCCTTTGTTTTAATAGCGAGCGCATGTAATTCATTTCCCATTTTACCCTTTAATGAATTGTAAACCATTTTATGCTGCTCTATTTTACTTTTTCCTGCAAATTGCGAAGACATTACTGTAGCAGAATAATGATTTCCGTCACCAGCCAGATCTTGTATCTCAACAATTGCATCAGGCATAGCTTCTTTAATGAAATTTTCTATTTCTTTTAAATCCATTGCCATAAAATTAAACCATGTAGTCCTTAAGCCAATTAGTATTATAAGATTTTAATTCGTCAATTGTTACTTTCGTCTTTTGATTAATTATCATATCTTTATCTATTATTTTGCCAATTTGGTCGTAATGAACAGAGTTTTTGTCTAAAATTTTAATTACATCATTTAAATCCTCTGAACTGATTTCAACTATATATCTACCCTGATCTTCTGCAAAAAAATATTCAATCTCATTAATCAAAGATTTAGGAACCTTTAATTCAATACCTTTATTTCCCTTAATACACATTTTGCTAATTGCGGTTAAAATTCCGCCTAAAGAAACATCATGAGCACTTTTTATATAATTTTTTTCAATAAGATTTAATAGTGTTTCACCGTTATTCTTTTCGTTAAATAAATTCACCTCTGGAGGAGGACCATTTTTCTCGTTTAATATTAATCTAGCAAATAAACTTTGATCAATGTGACCCTCGGTTTTTCCTATTACCAAAACTTGACTTCCAATTTCCTTAAAATTCATTGTAATCATGTTTTTATAATTTTTGATTAACCCAACACCTCCTATCGTAGGAGTAGGTTTTATTCCAATTTCTTTTGTTTGATTATAAAAGGATACATTCCCAGAAACGACGGGATATTCTAAATATTTACATGCTTCACCAATACCATTTACACACTCTACAAATTCTCCCATATTTTCTTCTTTTTCAGGGCTTCCAAAATTTAAACAATTTGTGATAGCAATCGGTTTAGCTCCAACAGAAATTAAATTTCTCCAAGTTTCACACACGACTTGCTTACCACCTGTTAATGGATGTGCCCAACAATATGTTGCAGAGCTGTCTACTGTTGCCGCTACCGCTTTCTCAGTTCCATGAATTCTTACTACGCCCGAGTCACCCCCAGGTTTTTGTATTGTATCACCCATTACTGTATGATCATATTGTTGCCAAATCC
>CABXSO010000031.1 GCA_902514945.1 uncultured Pelagibacteraceae bacterium
GTTAAAGATTTTTTATATTTTAAGATAGATAGAAAAAAGAAAATATTAGCTTCAACATTATTACTAGCTCTTGGTTACAATAAAGTTGATATGGTTAATGAATTTTATGAAAGTGAAAAATTTTCTTTTGATATTCAAACACAGAAGTGGAAAACTAAGTTTAATCCTGAAAATTATAGAGCAAAAAACTTTTCTGAGGAAGTTGTTGATGCAAAAAATGGTAAAATCGTAATAAAGCTAGGTGACAAAATTAATTATCTTAATGCAAAAAAACTTTCTAATGAAGGACTAAAAGATATTTTAGTTTCAAAAGATTCTTTGTATGGGAAATTCTTACATAGTGACGTAAAAATAAATGAGGAAGAAAACGGAGTTTTTAAAATTGGAACTGAGTTAAATGAGACTATTATTGATCAAATTTTAGAAGCAAAAATACATTCTTTAGAAATTTCAGTAACAAACTCAATTAATAAAGGTGGTTACATGTTAACCACAATCTTTAATGATAAAAACAATACAAAAGATGAGGCAATAACTGAAATATACAAAATGCTAAGACCCGGTGAGCCACCAACTATTGAGATAGCGACTCAAATATTTAACAATTTATTTTTTAGCTCTGATAGATATGATCTTTCAGATGTTGGTAGGGTGAAAATGAACTCAAGATTAGATCTGGAATGTTCTGATAAAATTACAATCTTAAGAAACGACGATATCATATCGATTATTAAAAAAATGCTTGATCTGAGAGATGGTAAAGATGATGTAGATGATATTGATCATCTTGGTAATAGAAGAGTTCGTTCTGTGGGAGAATTGGTAGAAAATCAAGCAAGGATTGGTGTATATCGGATGGAAAGAGCAATAAAAGAAAAAATGACAACCTTAGATATTGAGTCAGCAATGCCACAAGATTTGATTAATGCTAAACCATTAACAGTTTCATTAAAGGATTTTTTTGCCAGTTCACAACTATCTCAATTTATGGATCAGACTAATCCTTTATCGGAAATCACACACAAAAGAAGAGTTTCAGCATTGGGACCAGGTGGCTTAACAAGAGAAAGAGCAGGTTTTGAAGTAAGAGATGTACATCCAACACATTATGGAAGAATTTGTCCAATCGAGACACCAGAGGGACCAAATATCGGATTAATTAATAGTCTATCTACATACGCCAAGATTAATAAATATGGTTTTATTGAAAGCCCTTATAAAAGAGTAAAGGATGGAGTGGTTCAGGATAATGTTGAATATTTGTCCGCAATGGAAGAAACCAAGTATACAATTGCTCAGGCTAATACAAAGCTTGATAAAAATAATAAAATTGTAGAAGAGTTAGTATCCTGTAGGCAAAATTTGAATTTTTTATTGTCTAAACCTGAAACTATTGATTATATTGATGTTTCCCCAAAACAATTAGTTTCTGTTGCAGCCTCTTTAATTCCCTTCTTAGAGAATGATGATGCCAACAGAGCATTAATGGGATCAAATATGATGAGGCAAGCAGTACCGTTACTTAAACCAGAAGCTCCTTTAGTTGGAACAGGGATTGAAAGTGACGTAGCCTTAGACTCTGGAGTAACAATTGTTGCCAAAAGAGATGGTTTAGTTGATAAAATTGATGGGAAAAGAATAGTTGTAAAGGTTACAGAGGAAACTGACTTTAATAAATCCACTGTTGACATATATAATTTACAAAAATTTAAAAGATCAAATCAAAACACCTGTATAAATCAAAGACCACTAGTTAGAGTTGGAGACAAAGTAAAAAGTGGTGATATCATTGCAGACGGTCCATCAACGAGATTAGGTGAGTTAGCTTTAGGAAAAAATGTGACTGTAGCTTTTATGCCTTGGCAAGGATACAATTTTGAGGATTCAATTTTAATTTCCGAAAGATGTGTGACTGATGATGTATTTACATCTGTTCATATAGTTGAGTATGAAATAATGGCTCGAGACACAAAATTAGGTGAAGAGGAAATAACGAGAGATATTCCAAATGTAAATGAGGAAGCATTAAAAAATTTAGATGAGTCAGGTATTGTCTATATTGGAGCTGAAGTGAATGCTGGTGATATTTTAGTGGGTAAAGTTACTCCTAAAGGTGACTCAGCCTCTGGACCAGAAGAAAAATTATTAAGATCAATATTTGGTGAAAAAGCAATAGATGTAACTGATACATCCTTAAGAATGTCAAGAGGAAGCAGTGGAACAGTAGTTGATGTAAAAGTTTTCAATCGACATGGTATAGAAAAAGATGAGAGATCAATAACAATTGAAAGAGCTGAAATCGAACAAGTCCAACAAGACAAAATTGTTGAGGAAGAAATTTTAGAGAGAAGCATTAAGCAAAGAGCTTCTCAAATTTTATCTGGGTCTAAATTATCTAAAAAAATTAAAAATCTTGATGCTGGATCAAATTTAGACTTTGATACAATTAATAAGCTATCAATAAACGACGTGTTTAAAATAACAGATGGAAATCCAAAAAATGATGCAGCAATAAATCAACTTAAAGATCAATTCAGTAAAGCTGAACAAGATATAGTGGAGAGATTTGAGGACAAAGTTTTGAAAATAAGAAGTGGTGATGACCTTCTGCCAAGCGTGATGAAAATGGTTAAGGTATTCGTTGCAATTAAAAGAAGACTTAGACCAGGTGATAAAATGTCTGGAAGACATGGAAATAAAGGTGTGGTTAGTAAAATCGTTCCAGTTGAAGATATGCCATATAGAGAAGATGGTAGACCAGTCGATATTGTATTAAATCCACTTGGTGTACCAAGTCGTATGAATGTTGGTCAAATCCTGGAAACCCATTTAGGCTGGGCGTGTAAAGAATTTGGTGAAAAAGTTAAAAATTTGGTAAATGAAAATAATAAGAAAATTGAAAAAACTGAGAAAATTTCTAAATTTTTGAAATCTGTTTATGGAGAAGACATTTTTAATCAAAAAGTAGATAAATTGAATAAAACTGAATTTGAGGATTTATGTGGAAATTTACAAGGTGGTATAGCTATTTCCACACCAGTTTTTGATGGAGCAAAAGAAAAGGATGTAACAGAGATGCTTGAGCTAGCAGACTTACCAGGCTCAGGCCAAACTTATTTATGGGATGGTAGAACTGGAGAAAAATTTGACAGACCAGTGACTGTTGGAATTATCTATATGCTTAAGCTGCACCATCTGGTGGAGGACAAAATTCATGCAAGATCAACGGGACCTTATAGCTTAGTTACACAACAACCTTTAGGTGGTAAGGCTCAGTTAGGAGGTCAAAGATTTGGGGAGATGGAAGTTTGGGCATTAGAAGCATATGGGGCATCCTATACTTTGCAAGAAATTCTGACCGTTAAATCTGACGATGTTGCTGGAAGAGTTAAGGTTTACGAAACTATTGTAAAAGGTGAAGAAAATTTCGAGTCAGGTATTCCTGAGTCGTTTAACGTTTTAGTAAAAGAAATTAAATCATTAGCATTAAATGTGGAGCTAAATTAATAATGAGCAAAGAACTTACAGACTTATTTAAAAATTCAGAAATTTCAGAGGCACAGAACTTTAATAGTATTAAAATTTCATTAGCGAGCCCTGAAAAAATTAAATCTTGGACCTACGGGGAAATTAAAAAACCTGAGACAATTAATTATCGAACTTTCAGACCAGAAAAAGATGGCTTATTTTGTGCGAGAATATTTGGACCTATAAAAGATTACGAGTGTTTATGCGGCAAGTATAAAAGAATGAAGTTTAGAGGAATTATTTGCGAAAAATGTGGAGTTGAAGTTACGAAATCTAATGTTCGAAGAGAAAGAATGGGTCACATAAATTTAGCAACACCAGTAGCCCATATTTGGTTTCTAAAATCTTTACCTAGTAGAATTGCTTTGACAGTTGATATGAAGTTAAAGGAAATTGAGAGAGTTTTATATTTTGAAAACTTTATAGTTATTGAACCAGGTTTAACAGGATTACAAAAAA
>CABXSO010000032.1 GCA_902514945.1 uncultured Pelagibacteraceae bacterium
TAGCATTTCAATTTATATATTTTTTAAAAAAACTATTTATTATATTTATCAATAAAATTTAAAGCTATATCTATAGCTTCATCTAATTTCTCTCTTTTTTTGCCCTTGCCAGCTTCTTTTGTATAACACTTCTTCAAAATTTCCTCTCTATTAGTTGGCTTTCCATCTGCAAATTTAAACTTAAGTTTTGGATATCGAATAACAATATTATTTGAACAACCATTAATAGCTTTACCTTCGGTAATAGATCCATTTAAGCTAAAGAAGTGATTTACTTTAGGAATAGATATATATTCTATTATATTTCCCATTTTTTTTAATCATTTGAAAATAATATTTACAAGCAATTGGGTAGTAGTGACTTTCTTCTCCTTTGATAATTAAAGTAGCGGTATTGGTTTTGTATGGAATTGATACAATATTACATGAAGGTTCGGCAGCAACAGCTGCTTTAAATATATTGTTATAGGCAGATCTCTCATCTTGTAACTTCATGACCTGACTAGCACCATAACTAAAACCAGTATAAAAAATTTTAGATTTATCGAATCTTTTATCTTTGGATAAGATATAGCTAAGTTCCTGGCTTATTAAAACAGCGTTTGGAAATTTTTTCTTATCATTAGGTTTTAAGTTTCTTTTGTAAAAAGCGTCTATCAGAGCAACTGCATAACCTCTTTCTAAAGCTTTATTAACTAATCTCTTTCCCCATTCGTCAGACTTGCCTCCCCATTTCTTAAACTTCAAACCATCTCTTGTACTACCATGTTGATGAATGATAATAGGGAATTTTTTCTTACTATCGCTTGGAAAATGAATTTGTGCCAAAACATCATCTTTACTTGGAAATTTGTTATCAGGAACTTGAAATTTAATCACTTCAATATTTTTATTTTTTATTCTCTTTATTTCAATATCTGAAAGAGATTTTGTATTATTTGAAACTATAAATAAAAAAATTGATACTATTAAAAGAAACCTTTTCATGGAAATTAAAGTTTTTTCTTTAATATCTCATTTATTAATTGAGGATTAGCCTTACCACCTGATGCTTTCATTGCTTGACCAACAAAAAAACCAAATAATTTTTCTTTACCTTGTTTATATTCAATAGCTTTTTCTCTGTTATCATTAATTATTTTATCAATTAATGCCTCTAAAGCTTTTGGATCACTCTGTTGTTTTAATCCTTTTTCTTCTACAATCTTTTGAGGATCTTTATCACCATCGATCATCAATTCAAAAACAGTTTTTGCTATCTTTCCCGAGATAGTTCCATTCTTAATTAGATTTATCAAAATAGCGAAATTCTTAGCACTCACTGGACTTTGAGAAATTTCTAAACCTTTGCTATTTAAAACAGCAAATAGTTCTCCTGTAATCCAATTGACTGCTAACTTAATATCTTTGTTCTTACCCATTTTAGTTACAACTTCTTCAAAGTATTTTGCAGTATCGATATCGGACACTAGAATATTCGCTTCATAAGGAGACAATTTAAACTCTTCAATAAATCTTTTCTTTTTATCGTCTGGTAATTCTGGAATTTCATTTTTAAGATCTTCAATAAATTTTTCTGAAACTTCCAAAGGTAATAGATCAGGGTCAGGAAAATATCTGTAATCATGAGCATCTTCTTTTGATCTCATTGACCTTGTCTCATTTTTTTTTGTATCAAAAAGTCTCGTTTCTTGATCAATAGTTTTACCCTCTTCTATTAAATCAACTTGTCTATTAGCTTCATATTCTATTGCCATTTGCATAAATTTAATTGAATTAACGTTTTTAATTTCACATCGTGTGCCAAATTCTTTTGAGCCTTTTGGTCTTACAGAAACGTTCACATCAGCTCTTAAAGAACCTTCTTGCATATTTCCATCACAAGTTCCTAGATACCTCATTATAGATCGTAATTTTTTGACGTAAGTATTAACCTCATCTGGGGATCTTAGATCAGGCTTGCTCACTATTTCCATTAAAGCTACCCCTGATCTATTTAAATCTACAAAGGTATTTTGTGGGTCAAGATCATGAATACTTTTTCCGGCATCTTGTTCTAGATGTAATCTTTCTATACCAACTTCTTTTTGACCATTTGGCATATCCAAGATAACTTTGCCCTCACCTACTATCGGATCTTTAAATTGTGAAATTTGATATCCTTGAGGTAAATCAGCATAAAAATAATTTTTTCTATCAAATACTGAACGTTTATTAATTTTTGCATTAAGGCCAATACCAGTTTTAATTGCTTGTTTAACACAAAATTCATTAATTACTGGTAACATTCCAGGAAATGCAGCATCAACTAAACTAACCTGTGTATTAGGCTCTGCTCCAAATTTAGTTGCAGAAGTAGAAAATAATTTTGACTCAGATAATACTTGAGCATGAACCTCCAAACCAATTACAACCTCATACTGATTGTCTTTTCGATTAATCAAATATTCTGTATCTTTTTTACTCATTTAATCCACCAATCAGTAATTTTATTTTTAAAATTGATCTTTTCTTCCATCGCATAAGCTATATTCAATATATTTTGTTCATCAAAAGCTTTGCCAATAATTTGTAAACCTAAGGGATAACCTTTTGAGTCATGACCTGCAGGTATTGAAATACCTGGAAGTCCAGCTAAGTTAACAGGAACTGTAAATATATCATTGAGATACATTGAAACTGGATCATTTGTTTTTTCACCTATTTTAAATGCTGAGCTAGGTGTTGATGGAGTTAAAATTGCATCAACTTTTTGATAAGCCTCATCAAAATCATTTTTAATAAGCTTCCTTACTTTTTGAGCTTTAAGATAATATGCGTCGTAATACCCAGAAGATAAAACATAAGTTCCAATCATAATTCTTCTTTGAACCTCTACTCCAAAACCTTCAGATCTAGTCTTTTCATACATATCAATCAAATTTTCACCTTTAGCTCTAAATCCATATTTAACACCATCATATCTTGCTAAGTTTGATGATGCCTCTGCTGGAGCAACTATATAATATGTTGGTAAGGCATAACTTGTATTTGGCAGAGAAATATCAATGGTTTCAGCACCACAATCCCTTATATATTGAATACCTTTTTGCCAAAGATCCTCAATTTCTTTCGGCATCCCATCCACTCTATATTCTTTTGGTATTCCAATTTTTTTTCCTTTTATATTGTTTGTAAGCTCTTTGCTGTAATGATTTCTTTTAAAGTCTATTGAAGTAGAGTCTTTTGGATCATAAGAGCTAATCACTTCATGTAATAAAGCACAATCTTTAACATTTTGTGCCATAGGTCCTGCTTGATCCAATGATGAGGCAAAAGCAACTATCCCATATCTTGAGCAGCTTCCATATGTAGGTTTTAATCCTACAATTCCAGTGAAAGAGGCTGGTTGTCTAATTGATCCACCAGTATCAGTACCAATTGTAATAGGAGTCAATTGTCCAGCTACCGCTGAAGCCGAACCACCAGATGATCCACCTGGAACTAAATTTTTATCAATAGGATTTTGTACATTGCCAAAAAAACTTGTTTCATTTGATGAACCCATTGCAAACTCATCACAGTTTAACTTGCCTAGAAGTATTGCACCTTCATTCCAGATATTTTCAGTTACTGTTGACTCGTAAGTTGGTACAAAGTTATTCAAAATTTTACTACCAGCAGTTGTTTTAATATTTTTGGTGCAAAATAAATCCTTAACTGCCATTGGAATACCAGGCAGTTTTAAATCTAAATTAGGTTTTTGATCAAATTTTT
>CABXSO010000033.1 GCA_902514945.1 uncultured Pelagibacteraceae bacterium
TTTTATGATCGATAAGATTATTAACATTGTAAAAGAAAACCCTAAAGTTTCAGATTTCCATTTAAGAGCAAATTGCCCTTTTTCTTACAGATTAATGGGAGAAATAAATATTTTAGAGGGAGAAATAGTTAAAAAAGAGGAAATTGACGAATTATTGAGTAAATACTGCTCAAAATCTGATGTAGAGCTATTTAATTCTAAAAATGAGCTAGATAGTGGATTTATGTTGGAAAAGATGAGGTTTAGAGCAAATTTCTATAAAACTCTTAAAGGTCCAGCTGTAGTTCTTAGAAAAGTAGAAACAGCAATAATTAATATGGATACTCTAAACTTACCTCCTGTAATGTATAGTGTGGTTGACATGCATAAGGGGCTTGTATTGGTAACGGGACCAACAGGATCTGGTAAGTCAACTACACTAGCTTCAATAATTAATCAGATTAATGAGACCAGACAAGCAAATATAATTACAATCGAAGATCCTGTTGAATTTATTCATACAGATAAAAAAAGTATTATTTCGCATAGAGAAGTAGGGAAGCAAACAGAAAGTTTTTCAACAGCACTAAAAAGTGCGTTAAGAGAAGACCCAGATGTAATTTTAGTTGGTGAGCTTAGAGATATAGAAACTATTAGCATGGCTTTGACTGCAGCAGAGACAGGACACTTAGTTTTTGGAACATTGCACACCAGCGGTGCACCAAATACAATAAATAGAATAATTGATGTTTTTCCATCAGAACAACAAGCACAAATTCAAGCTCAGCTTGCTGATAGTTTGCAAATGGTTATTACACAAAAATTATTTAAAACAACAGATGGTAAAGGGAGAGTCGGAGCATTTGAAATAATGGTTTGTAATTCACCTGTAAAAAATTTAATCCGAGAAAAGAAAATTCATCAAATTCCAAGTGTGATGCAAACCGGAACACGGGATGGTATGATCTCTATGGAAAAATCAATTGAAAATTTAATTCAATCAGGAAAAATAAGTAGTGTGGATGCTAAATCGTAAAGCCTTTTCTATTTTAGAATTATTAGTTGTTATTGCAATAATTGCTATCATATCAGTTTTTGGCTATCCAAAAGTTGACCAATGGCTAACGGATAGAGAAGTTAAAAAAGATTTAAATGCAATAAAAGTACATATAGAAGAAATAAAATCAGACATTGATGCGAAAAAATATTCCTTTGCAATTATTCATTTTGTTCAAACCCCAGCATTATGGATAATGGATAATGAAGAATGGACATTACAAATGAAAAATCCTGCTCCTGCCAGGACTTATCATTCTGGTTCAAGTCCCAAGAGTTTTCTTAACGATTCTAGAACTTGTCCTGGAAGTTTTGAAGGCTTTATAAATCAAGATAAAATGAGAATGACAAAAAATACATCAAAAGCTTTTAAATGGCCAGGTAATGTAAACTGGTCTCCAAATATGCATATCTGTATCTCTAAAGATTCTATTTTAACTCAATACGGAAATGGGGGAGAAAACATGCCTCATTTGAGTGGCAAAGCTGGATTTTTAGTATGCTCTAATACCAATACTGATAGAGAGGGAAGCAATAGATGTCATTGGGTCCAAAGTGTGAATAAAAAACTTAAATATTTATATGCAATCAGAGTAAATAGAAATTTCACCGTTGAAATTATTAAATTTAACGAGAAAAATTCCTCATGGACCATTCAATAAATACAAAAGGTGTAAGTTTAATTGAGTCTCTAGTTTGTTTAGTAATAATTGGAATAGGTTTTATCGGGGTAAACCAAATGATGAGCTATGCCACAACTTCAATTGATAGATCTGTTGATGCAAATAAAATTAATTTTTTATCTGAAACAGCAATTGAAGACATAATGGGAGATACTAATAATGCTTCAAATTATAATTTTACTCAACAATGCGCAAAAAATTACAGTTCTTCAGGATCACTTTCCGAAAAAGCAAAAACTAAGTGGGCAAAACATTTTATGCAAGAAAATCAATTGAAGATAAATAATCAATTTAAAAAATTACCGTGTGATCAACTAGACACTAAAGAAGCCACGATAACATCTGGTTCAGCTGGAACTTCTGTAAAATTTAAATTTAAGTCAAACAAAGGGAAAAAAGAGAAATTTATTGGAGTGGTAGTAAAGTGAAAAAAATTAAAGCCTTTTCACTCATAGAAACTTTAGTAGCGATGGTTATTGGGGCGATTTCAATAGCAGCAATTTCTTACTCTTACATTTATTTTAATAGCAGTTATCAAAAAATTACAGATAAGGCTCAAATGAGTAAGGCTGGAAGATATTCCCTTCAAGTAATTTCTAGAGATCTAAGAAATGCAGGATACAAAAATATGAATTATACAAGATCAAATTGGGATCGTTGGATTGAAAAAAAAGATGATCATAATGGAACCAAGGGTGATATGCTTAGAATTTGGTATAATACTTCAGCGCAAGATAGATTAGAGATAAATTATTATTTAGAAAAAAATAATAACGGTGAAACCTATCTAGTCAGAGAGATGATTGAAAATCCAGTTACTAATCCCATGAAAATGAATTGTGAAAAGTTTAGTACACAAAAAAATTGTGTTCCTGTAACAATAATAGAAAATGCTACAGATTTTCAGGTTTTCTTTAATGACAAAGATGGAAACAGATTAAATAATGTTAATATTTCATCAACCGTAAATCAATTAAAAGTGCATACTGCTGAAATTTATATTACTGTCAGATCACCTAATGAATTATTAAAAAATCCAATTACGTTTGAGATGTTAAATGGAGGTACTGCCGGGCAGTTTACTAAAAGTGATAGATATTTAAGAGAAACTTTTTACATAAGTGTTTATTTAAGAAATGTTGTTAAATTGTAAAAAAAGAAAAAATGAAAAAGGCTTTGCTATAGCTTTAGCATTGCTTATGCTAGTAGCTATGTCTTTAATGGGTGCATCTTTAATGGTAATAGCAGCTAGTGATCATAAGCAAAATGGAAACCTCAATATTAAACAACAAAGTTTTTATGCAGCTGAAACTGGTATTACTGAAGCTAAAAAATGGCTCAGCACTCAATCAGCATTAACAATTGGAAGTGATCCAAGTAATCAATTAAGTTTTTGTAAAACTTCTTTTTTTCCTGAGTTATCTACTCCTAAAGCCGTAAAAGATTACGTAGAAAAAAAAGATTTAAGCGAGTTAATTATTGGTGAAAGCAAATTATCTGATTATAGTTACGAATATTTTATTACCTATACGCCAGATGCTAGCGGAAACACTCAGAACGCTATAACTTCAACTGTTTCAGGTGCTACTGGAGGGGATGTTTCTCAAGGCACCACCTATAAAAATACAGGTACATCTACTGCAACATATTACAATGTTTATTCATGCGGCTGTGATGCAAATAAAAACTCCTGTAATTCTGATAATAATGTTATTACAGCTTTACAATCGACTATTACACTTACTAATTAAATGAAAAAAATATTTTTAATATTATTTACTTTTATCTTAAGTTCACAGCCCCTAATAGCATGTGATTTTAAAATAATAAATTTTGGGGATAGTAAAGATAAACTTGTTTCAATAAGTCCTGGTGCACTTGTGTCTGAAAACCAGTTTGGTGGTGAAAATGCAATAATCCCAATAACTGATGTTTGCAAAAATGATAAAAATTTAGAGGGCACAAAATTGGATTATCTTTTTATGAATAAAAAATTAGTTTTGATAACTCTTTTAAGAGGTAACATG
>CABXSO010000034.1 GCA_902514945.1 uncultured Pelagibacteraceae bacterium
CATTAACAATTACACAGACATTAATCGATTTTGGAAGAGGTGCAGAATTAAGTAAAAGTAAAATTGGTATTGAATTAGCTAAAGCAAAGCTTTTAAAAAAAGAGCAAGAGATTCTATACAAATCAATTGAAGCTTATACCGGTTTAATCTCAGCTAACGAAAAACTGAGGATTAATAGATCGAATGTTGATTTATTAGATAGTCAAGTTGAAACAGATAGAATTAGACTTGAAAGAGGCAATATATCTTTATCAGATGTTGCTCAGTCAGAGTCTTCTTTAGCAGGTGCACAAGCAAAACTGATCCAAGCTGAAAATGATTTTTTAACGAGTAAGCTAAATTATGAAAATGTCATTGGTTCAGTTAACGATGCAGAGTCATTGGATAAATCATCAATTGTAATAGTTAATTTACCGAATGAACTAAATTCTGCAATTGAGATATCAAAAAAAGATAACCCAGATTTAATTATAGCTCAACTTGAATATGAGCAATCAAAAAAAGATACTACAAGTGCAAGATCTGATTTAGCACCAACAGCTACATTATCTTTTGATAGATCAAAAACGGATGACCTAAGTTCTACCTTTGATGAAAAAGAACAAGATACTTTAAAGGCAACTGTTACATGGCCTTTTTTTTCTGGAGGAAAGAATTATGCAAATTTTAATAAAAACAAAAGTTTAGAGACACAAAAAAATCTTCTTTTAAGTAATATGACTAAAAAAAATCAGACAGATGTTGCAAGCGCTTGGTCAAATTATCAATCAAATAAAAGTCTACTTAGTTCAGTAAGAGCTCAAGTGAATGCTGCTGAGATTGCAAATGAAGGAATTGTAGCTGAATATAATAGTGGTTCCGATAGAACTACTTTAGAGGTCATTCAATCTAACTCTTTATTATTAAATGCCCAGATTTCATTGGTAGATTCAGAGAGAAATTACATTCTTTCACAGTTTAACCTTTTAAAATCTATCGGATTGCTCAATAGTGAATATCTCAAATTAAGATAATTCAGCATTTTTGGGCTTAAATAAATAAATCTTGCCAATGAGAACAAAATGTGTACATTTATAAATATGATTCGACAGTTAAAAAAATTAAAAAAAGAGGCAAAAAATGACTAAAAATAACCTAAAGGTAGTTAAATCTACTAAAAATCAAGAACTGGAAAATAAAGAGAAAAATAAAGCATTAGATGCTGCTATCAGCCAGATAACTGACAACTTCGGAAAAGGTTCAGTTATGAAGCTAGGTGAAAAAAGAGCTATGGATATCGAGTCGATATCTACAGGTTCTTTGAGTTTAGATTTAGCTTTAGGAATAGGCGGTTTACCAAAAGGAAGAATTGTTGAAGTTTATGGGCCAGAGTCCTCAGGTAAAACAACATTAGCATTACAAGTTGTTGCTGAAGCACAAAAAGCTGGTGGAATTTGTGCATTTGTTGATGCTGAACATGCTTTGGATCCCGTTTATGCAAAAAAATTAGGAGTAAACACCGAAGAGCTTTTAATTTCACAACCAGATGCTGGTGAGCAAGCTTTAGAAATAGCAGATACATTAGTAAAATCAGGCTCTATTTCGGTTATCGTAATTGACTCTGTTGCAGCTTTAACTCCAAGAGCTGAAATTGAAGGTGAGATGGGCGATCATCACGTTGGTCTTCAATCAAGATTAATGAGTCAGGCTTTAAGAAAATTAACTGGTTCAATTTCAAATACAAACACTATGATGATTTTTATTAACCAAATTAGAATGAAAATAGGAGTTATGTTTGGAAGTCCTGAAACAACATCAGGTGGAAACGCACTTAAGTTTTATTCATCTGTGAGAATGGACATTAGAAGAATTGGTGCTATCAAAGATAAAGATGAAATTATTGGTAACTCTACAAGAGTTAAAGTAGTTAAGAATAAAGTTGCACCACCATTTAAAGTTGTTGAGTTCGATTTAATGTATGGAAAAGGAATTAGCAAAATGGGTGAATTAGTAGACCTAGGTTCTAAAGCTGACATTATTGAAAAATCAGGAGCATGGTATGCTTACAAGGGCGAGAAAATTGGACAAGGAAGAGAAAACGCCAAAGTCTATTTAGCTCAAAATCCACAAGTTGCTGCAGAAATTGAAATGGCAATTAGAGAAAAAGCAGGTGTGATTTCTAAAAAAATTGAGGGAAATCCGTTAAGTCCTGAAAAAATTGAAAAAGAGAAGAAAGTAGCAGAAAAAGAAGAGGCAGATAAAGAAGCTACTCCTCCTAAAAAGAACTAGAATTAAAGGTCATCTTTAAATTATAAAGGCGCTTGTTATAAGCGCCTTTCCCCCTTATCGTTATCTAGACATAGAACAAAAAAGCTGTATTTTAAAAATATGGCAGACAAATCATTAAATGAAATAAGAAGTACTTTTCTTAAATACTTCGAGAAAAACGATCATAAGATTGTTGAGTCTAGCAATTTAGTCCCAAATAATGATCCAACATTAATGTTTGCCAATTCAGGAATGGTTCAGTTTAAAAACGTTTTTACCGGTTTAGAAAAAAGAGATTATCAAAGGGCAACCACCTCGCAAAAGTGTGTAAGAGCAGGAGGTAAGCATAATGATTTAGAAAATGTTGGTTATACTCCGAGACACCATACTTTTTTTGAAATGTTAGGAAACTTTTCTTTTGGAGATTATTTCAAAGAAAGAGGAATTGAACTCGCATGGAATTTAGTCACTAAAGATTTTGGTTTAGATAAAAACAGAATTTATGTAACTGTTTTTCATGAGGACGATGAAGCTTTCAATTATTGGAAGAAAATAGCGGGTTTTAGCGATGATAGAATAATTAGAATTTCAACATCAGATAACTTTTGGTCAATGGGGGAGACAGGACCTTGTGGACCTTGCTCAGAAATATTTTATGATCATGGAGATCATTTAAAAGGCGGTTTGCCTGGCGCAAAAGATCAAGATGGAGATCGTTTTATTGAAATTTGGAACTTAGTTTTCATGCAATATGAACAAGTATCAAAAGATAAAAGAATAGATTTACCAAAGCCATCTGTTGATACAGGAATGGGATTAGAGAGAATTGCAGCACTTTTGCAAGGTACACATGATAATTATCAAACAGATCACTTCAAGAAACTAATAAGCTCAATATCTGAAGTAACAAAAGTTAAACAAGAAGATAAAAATATATCCAGTTTTAGAGTGATTGCTGATCACTTGAGAGCAAGCTCATTTCTTTTAGCTGAAGGTGTTCTACCTTCAAATGAGGGTCGTGGATATGTTCTTAGAAGAATTATGAGAAGAGGAATGAGACATTCTCATTTATTAGGATCTAAAGAACCAATCTTTTATAAAATTTTCGACACTTTAAAAGAAGAGATGTTAGGAAATTATTCAGAGCTTGAAAGGTCTCAATCTTTAATTAAAGAAACGTTGAGGATGGAAGAAGAAAAATTTTTAGTTTTACTCGATAGAGGTATCAAAATTTTAAATGATGAAATTGCGAAAATAGATAAAATTTTACCTGGTAATGTAGCATTCAAATTATACGACACCTATGGTTTTCCATTGGATCTTACAGAAGACATTTTAAAGAATAAATCATTGAAAGTTGATCATAAGAAATTTCATGAATTGATGAAAAAAAGTAAAGAACTTGCAAAAAAGAACTGGAAAGGTTCTGGAGATAGTTCTGAGGAAGCAATATGGTTTTCAATTAAAGATAAAGCTG
>CABXSO010000035.1 GCA_902514945.1 uncultured Pelagibacteraceae bacterium
GCTCGCTAATGCTATATCAATGATAGCTAGTTGTTTAGATTTATCTCTTATCTCAATTGAATCTTCTTCTTTCACAGAATAACTTGAAATGTTTACTTTTTTTCCATTAACCTTTACATGGCCATGATTAATTAGTTGTCTTGCGGAAAAAATAGTAGTTGCAAACTTGGCTCTATAAATTACAGCGTCTAATCTTCTTTCTAAAAGACCAATAAGGTTTTCACTTGTATCACCTTTAAGCATTGAGGCTTTTTTATAAATATTTCTAAATTGTCTTTCATTAATATTCCCATAGTAAGCTTTAAGTTTTTGTTTAGCTTGTAACTGAATTCCATAATCTGAGGGTTTAGATGGTTTGGTCTGACCATGCTGTCCAGGACCATATGCTCTTTTATTAAAGGGACTTTTGGGTCTACCCCAAAGGTTAACTTTTAATCTTCTGTCTACTTTATGTTTAGAGTTTAATCTTTTAGTCATTTAATATTTGGTTTTATAGACTTACTCTTAATTTTGTCAATCAACGTTTTTTTCCTAAACTAGCAAATACACTTGATAAAATACGTGTTTCTTTAGCAGATAATTCCATTTTATAAAAAATGTTTCTTAAGTTCTCTAGCATTATTGGTCTTTTTTCTTTAGGTCTAAAAAAATTAATCTGATCTAAGTTTTTAATACAAAGTCCTAGCATTAATTGTATATCTTTTTTACTTGCTAATTTAACTTTTTTTGATTTTATAAATGGAATCTTTTTATGCTTAATTAGACTTGATACATATTGAGCAATTATAATTAAACTATGAGACAAGTTCAAAGATTTGAAATTAGGATTGGTTGGTATTTGAAGTGTATAATTTGCATAACTAATTTCATAATTCGATAAACCTGATGCCTCAGAACCGAATAAAAAAGCAATTTTCTTACTAAAATTAATCTTTTTTAGATCATCTAAATTTATATGTTTGATATTTTTGTTCCTAAATCTAGCAGAAGTAGCAACAACAATATCTATTTTTCCCAGAGCTTTCTCTAAATTATCATACTTTTTACTTTGATTGATAATATCTTTAGCTCCAACAGATGTAGCTAAAATTTTATCATTTGGAAAAATAGGTTTTGGGTTTATCAAAATTAATTTATTAAAATCAAAGTTTTTGATTGCTCTTGCACAAGCACCAATATTTTCTGACAATTGAGGTCTATGTAAAATAAACGAGATATTATTTTTACTCATTTACTTACTTGCAGGGGCATTATCTTTAAATAACTTATAGTCTAAACTATCAATAAGTGCTTTAAACGAAGCATCAATTATGTTTGTAGATACTCCAATAGTAAACCAATTTTTTCCCTTAGAGTCTGTGCTTTCAATAGATACTCTTGTTACAGCCTCTGTTCCTGTGTTTAAAATTCTTACTTTATAATCAACCAACTTTAAATCTTTTAAATATTTTGAATATTTCGCTAATCTATCAACATTTTGTCTTATAGCATTATCCAGGGCATTTACTGGTCCATTACCCTCCCCCTCACACGTAATTTTCTCTCCATCAACTTCTAATTGAGCTTTGGCAGAGGAAACTATTTCGCCAGATTTATTTTTTTTTACTGAAACGTCATACTCATTAATGGATATATATCTTGGTATTTCTCCAATAATTCTTCTCGCCAATAATTCAAATGATGCATCAGCACCATCATAACTATAACCTATAAATTCCCTGTCTTTTACTTCATCTAACAATTTTTTTATTTTTGGATCGTTTTCTTGGATATCAATTTTGATAGTTTTCAATCTTGAGATAATATTTGATTTTCCTGATTGATCTGAGACAACTATATTTCTTGTATTACCAACTTCTTCTGGATTGATGTGCTCATAAGTTTTTGGATCTTTTTGAACAGCAGATACATGCAATCCTCCTTTATGTGAAAATGCTGCGGCACCTACATAGGGTAAATGTTGATTAGGTTTTCTATTTAAGATTTCATCTAAAAGTCTTGAGCAATCAGTTAATTTTTTGATGTTTTCTGATTTAATTCCTATTTCAAATTGCGATGAAAAATCTTTTTTTAAAAAAAAAGTTGGTATTAATGACATCAAATTTGCATTTCCACATCTTTCACCCAATCCATTTATTGTGCCTTGAATTTGTCTAACACCAGACAATACTGCTGCTAATGAATTAGCGACTGCATTACCAGTATCATTATGTGCGTGAATTCCTAAGTATTTCCCTGGTACTACTTTTACAACTTCGCTAACTATCTGTACAACTTCATGTGGGAGTGTTCCTCCATTTGTATCACATAGTATAACCCAACGAGCACCTTGGTCATAAGCAGCCTTGATACAGGAAAGTGCGTATTTTGGATTTGCTTTATAACCGTCAAAAAAATGTTCTGCATCAAACATAAATTCTTTTTTTGCTTTAACGAAATGTTTGGCACTTTCAGAAATATTATCTAAATTTTCCTCATTTGTTATTCCCAAAGCAATATCAACATGAAAATCCCATGACTTGCCTACTAAACAGACAGCAGAAGTATTTGAGTTCATGAGTGCTGATAAACCAGTATCGTTTTCTGCACTTCGCCCTGATCTCTTAGTCATACCAAAAGATGTCAATTTTGAATTTTTGTAATCGTGTTTTTTTTGAAAAAATTCTGTATCTGTTGGATTAGCTCCTGGCCATCCCGCCTCTATATAGTCCACACCGAGATTATCTAAAGCTAAAGCAATTTTTTCTTTTTCCTCAAGAGAAAAATCAACACCTTGTGTTTGAGCTCCATCTCTTAAAGTTGTATCAAATATGTATAATCTTTCTTTACTCATTTAAATTTCCAAAGTGTTTTACCATCTTTGTCCTCTATTAAAACACCTTTGTCTAAAAGCTTGTCTCTAATTTTGTCAGCTTCTTTGTAATTCTTATTTTCTCTGGCTTTATCTCTTAGACTAAGCAAATTTTCAATCTCTGACTCATTTATAGATACTCTATTCTTTTTAAACTCATTCCATTGCTCACTAGTTTCATTCATCAAACCAATAAATTTACATGCTGAAACAAATAAGTCTATATTTTCACCTTTATTAGCTTTTTCGTATAACTTGTGCAGGTTAGCGATATACCCCGGGGTATTCAGATCTTCGTATAATGGTTTTAAAATTTCATCTGAAACTTTGATAGATTTAATGTTGGATGAGTAAACTTTATACCATTTATCTAATGTATTTTCACAATCATTTAATAATTTATCGCTCCAATCTAATTGTTGTTTATAGTGAGCACTCATTAAAGCTAATCTAATTATTTGACCACTGATCTTATTTTTAAAATCTTTTATTTTAAGAATGTTGCCTTGAGATTTAGCCATTTTTTCATTGGACATGGTAATAAATGCGTTGTGGACCCAATAATTTGCAAAAAA
>CABXSO010000036.1 GCA_902514945.1 uncultured Pelagibacteraceae bacterium
TCCAAATAAAAAAGGATATTTTTTGAATAATTCAAAAAATTTTCAACAATCTGAAAAATATATTAATAAAACTAACCAGCTAATGGAAAGAATAATAAAAAAATCTGAAAATAGAGATGACAAATTTAAAAACTGGGCAAAAGATTTTAATAACGATGAAGTAATTAAAATCTATAAAAAGGCTTTAAATGGAGATGCAAACTCTCAATATAAAATGGGTCTATTATCAATTTCAGATTTTACTCCACGTGGATATAATTTATCAGCTGAGCTAGAAAGATTTTTTGGAAATTTAATTACAGAAAATAGTTATAATTTAAATGATAATCTTTATATCCCTAATTGTATCCAGGCAATTAATTGGCTTGAAAAATCAGCGAATCAAAATTTTGGTCCAGCCCAATATATACTTCACGAAATTTATTCGAATGATTATAAATCATATGAAGGAGATAAAAATAATTTTTATAAAGATTTTTTTAGAGTAGTTGTTAATTATAAAAATATTAATGAACAAACTATTGGTGAATATTGTGTAAATAAAAAAAATGAAAATAGAGTAAGTGATGGTAATGATTTTTTATTTAAAGCAGCCGAAAATAACGAGTATCGTGCTCAATGTAAATTAGGACTTTTCTATGCATTTTCAGATGATGATAAAATTAGAAATTTAGAATCTGGATTTACTTATATTTTATTATCACAAAAACCTAGAGAACAAAGTTTATGGAAAGATGGTTATCATGTTAAATATTATGATTTAAAAAAAAAAGGTTTTGATCAAAAAGGTAATGAAAAATGTGGCAAAGGTTTCTATAAATATTTATTTCCTGAAAATTTATATTATGACCAAGATCTAAAATTAGGTGAATATAACCAGCTTAGAATAGATGATTTTTCTGATTTTCTTTCAGGTAAAATATTTAACAAAAATTCCTCTCTTTATAAGAGATTGGTTTCTGAAAAAAAAATATTAAGCGAGGAAAAGTTACAAGAAATTAATAATTAAAACTATAAATTTATTCTTTCACAATTCACTGAATACTCTATTTCTTGAGGTGCTTTATAATTTGAGGAGCTGCTACTATCAGAAAAAAATTTGAAATGTTTGTAATATATAGAATTTGTTTTTAAATTGATTTTAACATTTTGCTTTACAAGATATCCACCAACAAATCTTTTTTTCCAATCTTTAAATTTTGTCAAATCTTTTTCAAATTCTATTGTATCGTCTGTAACATTTTCGACTATAACTGATTTTGGTAATTTATTATTTCTAATATCTTTCCAATAATAAATTGATGATGTGATTAAATCGAATCTTGGTTGGTTTTTTTTAGCACCATATGTGGAATGAAAAGAATAAGATTTTTCTTTATTATTTTTAGAAATATCTGAACTAAATCTGATCAAATGATAAACTGGCAACTCTGAATAATACTTTTGATATTTTTCCTTAATTAATTTTGTTTGTTCAAATCTTATAAGATTTTCATCACGTCCATAAAAATATAAATCCATGTTTGATAAAATACCTTGATCTTTATCAGTTAGATCAACTACAGTACTTGTACTAGATTCATTTTTCACACTTGGTTTTTCACATGCAAAAACTGAAGTAAATTTAATTTCTTTCATTTTCATAACAACTCCATCTTCAGCAGATTGATCTATGTGTTTTTGGGCATATGTATCACCTTGAGGTTCACCATTAACAGTACCAGATATATTTTTTTGGTAATCACTAAAAAAAGCTTCTTCTGCACCTTCTAAGCCAAGATCTAAAATAGAAACTAAACCAGAATCTTTAATGGCTTGGTGATAATATTCGATTGTTCCCTTAACATTCTTATTAGCAATATCTTTTTTTGCAATTTCGATTTTTTTATCAGTTTCTAATTTTGCACAACTTTCAATTATTTGACTTCCTTTATCTAAAGGATCAATTACTGCAGTTTTATCTTTGCCTCTACCAAATACATATGGTGTAAATCCAAATCGTGTTTCAACATTAATTGAACCTGATTTTGGTATATTTAAGAATATACTCTCATCACTTAAAGACAATGTATATTGTTTCATATCATTGGTAGTCATATCAAAAGCAATTCTTATTTCCTTGATAGACCTAAACTCTATTTTTTTTGAATTTTTACTTTTATTTAAAAAATCTCTAATTTCTTCTGGTTTATAGTCTGAAATATAATTCATTTTCTGATCATCAAAATATAGATGATACGCAGGATTAGGATCAGAAATAATAGAGGTTATGGAAAAAATTTTTTCATCTAAAGAACCATCTTTTTTGTTTTTTCTTATTCTTTTGATGCTAAAATTGTTTAAATCAATAATGTATTCTGTTTCATTAAAATAAATTTCATTTTTATTCAGATTATTTAAAGTTTGAATTCTGCATTTAGAAATAACAAAATCTTGCTGGCTAATTTTGTTTGGATTTTCAAATTTTATAACTTTAACATCGCCCACATAAAAACTATCATTTGTTTCATTAGATATTATTTTAAACGTTGATGCATTTGTTTTTAAAGCTTTTTCTTTAGAGATTTCTTTGATCTTAGTAACATCCTTATTTTTCATGGCCTCTTCATAATCACCATATGTTAAACAAGGATAGACTAAAAAGAATCCATCCTCATACCCTCCCATTTCATAACCAATACATCCAATTTTTGCAGCTAAGCCTTCTGCTTGGATCATTGCTTGATTAGGTTCTCCTTCAGATTTGAATACAGGTCTATCAAGTTTTTTTGCTTCAACTTTTTTTACAACACTTGATTTTACAAGTTTACCTTTAGAATATAAGCCCGATATATCTTTTTTAACAATATCTTTAATAACATCTGCAGCATCAAATTTAGCTTCATATATGTAACCTTCCATATCTCCTTCGAAAGTACCTTTGCTGAAATTTCCTTTAAGTGAATATCTTAAATTTGGAATGGTTTTTTTTGCTGCGCTACCTTTTTCTTTAATTGTTATTTTTTTATTTTCATATTTTCTAATTTCACCTTTTCCATGAAAGTTGTTGTCTTTCCACTCGCCGACATAGACCATACCATATGGCATTATCATTGTTCCTTTACCATTGGGTCCAAATTCATTAAGTGAGCCTAAATATAATTCAGAAGTATGATTTAATATTTTTTGTCTCTCTGACTGAAAATTTATATTTTTGTTTGCTCTTATTTGATACTGACTACCTTTGTCTAATAATTGATATCCTTCAACAAAAACATTATTTTTAAATTCACCTTCGTTATATCTGATTTCTTGACCTGTATATCTGATTAAAATACCTTTGCCATTATAGATAAGTTTACCTTTTTC
>CABXSO010000037.1 GCA_902514945.1 uncultured Pelagibacteraceae bacterium
AAACTTTTAAAATATGTTAGATTTGCAG
Organism: uncultured Pelagibacteraceae bacterium; assembly: GCA_902514945.1. GTDB lineage: Bacteria > Pseudomonadota > Alphaproteobacteria > Pelagibacterales > Pelagibacteraceae > Pelagibacter. Next base: position 29 of record CABXSO010000037.1, read on the forward strand.
TTTTCTCCTCAAATGATAATGCATATTTTGTATTATCTTTGGGCATATAACCCAAACCAAAATAAAATGTGTCACTATGACTATTTTCACTTTGATTTCTTTGATATGAAGACATCATTGAAAAACCTTCGCTAGTAGTTAAATCAAAACCAAATTTAGCATTTAAATTTTTAGATTCCTGTTGATCAATTGACTTTGTATAAACTGTATTTGGATCAGACACATAATTTAGTTTTACCTCTGATGATGGACTAATATCTAATCCTATTTCAAATCCTCCGTACCGTTTAAGCATGAAACTATTTTTCTTAAATATATTATGAAAATTTAAACCAGTATAAACATTTGCAGTTTCAACTGTTTGTTTGGCATATGTAAGAGGAGAAGTTCCACTTTCAGTATACTTAGATAGTGTCGTTCTGCTAAAGTCAATTTTTAAATTAGGAATAACTGTTAATTCTTTACTAGTAAAAGTTGATAAATAATTGAAAGATCCAAAAATTTGTCTACCATCTCTTGAACCTTTTAAAGTTTCACTTTCACTTTTTCTGATATTGTCAATATCCAATGTATTAAATCCTATAACAGTTTCTAAAAAACCATCCTCAGCCGTTGGAAATTCTGAGTATAAAGATAAATTATATGCATCTATATCTACAGAAGTACCAACATCTCCTATATCAATATCATCTTTGTTAAATCCAAAAGCATATCCATAAATTATGTCATTTTTAGTCTTAGTGTCCATTCCAAAAGTAACATTGTTACTATCTATATCTTTTGCTGATGATGCGGATGTATCCCCAATTTTACCAATACTTACACTTCCTTCACTCCAGAAGTACCAGTCTTTAAACGATCTACTAGATATTTCTTTTTTATCTTTATTTGAGTTAACTGATGTTTCTACCGCTTGTGACAGAGATGAGAGCAATGTATTTGAAAATTGAAATCTTATATTTTGTGAAAATAATCTTTTTTCATCTTCATATCTTTTTAACCATTGTAATCTATTTAGTATTGGGGCTGAAGATTGATTAAAAATTCTATGAACAGATTCTGTTTGAGCTTCTAATAACCCAACTACATCTTTATCTTCGAAAGGATTTGAATTTGAATTAATAGAGGTAAAACTTAGAGCAGTCGTTGAACTTATACCCGCATAAGAATTTCCTAAAGGATCGTCAAAAGCACTTGAATCTATTAACAAATAATATTCTTCACCACTATCTAGATCTGAAGAAGGATTTACTGTTATTTGTGATGTCCCAGACCCAGATACTTGCCCACCGCTAACATCAATAGCCTCAACTGTAGAGTTATCAGAAGTTTTTTTAATTGTAATATCACCACTTTCAGCATCAACATTTTCACTAAAATTTAATACAATGTTTGTATCTAAAGCAACATCAGTTGCGTTATCTGCTGGACTAGAGGATGATAATGTAGGATCTGTAGTATCAGATGTAGTAAAACTTAATGTTGTAGTATCATCAATTCCAGCATAAGCATTTGAAGAAGCATCAACTACTGCTGTTGAATCTATTTGAATATAAAATTCAGTACCTTCAGCTAAATCTGATGAAGGATTTACAGTTAGTTGAGTTGAATTAGATCCTGTAACTAGTCCACCAGTGATATCAATCTGCTCAACTGTACTGTCATCAGATGATTTTTTTATTGTTACGTTTCCATTTGCTACTGTAACAGTTTCACTAAAGTTTAGTATTATATTAGAATTGATGGCAATACCCGTTGCATTGTCAGCAGGTGTTGATGAAGTCAAAGTTGGATTAGTAACATCAGCAGTTGTAAAACTTAATGCAGTTGTTGAGCTAATGCCAATGTATGAACCTCCCTGAGCATCATCAAATGCAGTTGCATCTATTAAAACATAATATTCTGTTTCACCATCCAATGTTGTTGATGGGTTAATTGTTATTTGAGTTCCTCCAGATCCTGAAACCTTAGCTCCAGTTACATCTATTGTTTCTATTGTTGAATCATCCGATGTTTTTTTGATTGTAATATCACCACTTTCAGCATCAACATTTTCACTAAAATTTAATACTATGTTTGCAGTAACACTAACACCTGTCGCATTATCTGCAGAAGTAGAAGATGATAAAGTTGGAACAAGGTCATAAGCAGGCGAAACACTAAATTCATCAATATCATCTCCTACACTGTCTTGAATACTATTACCATAACCAATTGTGTATAATTTTGATCCATCTGAATTAAATTCTAATGAAAATGTTTGCGGATCAAAAGAATTTGTATTAATGGATCCTAGCTCTGTAACACCACTACTTAGATCAAAAGCATTGTCTAATTTAAAAACAACTATTCTATCTAGTCTATCCACTACATACATTCTTGTTCCATCGCTGTTGAAATCAACATCTCTGGGTTTAAAATTACTACCTGATTTGAATGGTGTTAGATCAAAAAAACCTAAAGTACCTTCTGTATCAATGTCGTAATTGGTGCCTAGTGGCCAATATACAATTCTTTGTTGCGCAAATCCTGCTAGAAATAATTTTGAGCCATCATTATTAAATGTTAATCCACATGGAGTCCCGCTTCCATTTGTAGTGTTAGTTGTTAAAGTTCCCGTGTGAGTTGCTGAACTTGTTAAATCAAAATTACTTGCAAGAGTAATTTCGTATACTCTATGATCACCACCATCAGCTATATATACTTTTGATCCATCACCATTAAAAGTTAATCCAAATGGATCACCAGAATTAAAGCCAATAATGCTGCCCATTCCTCCATCTATTATAAGAGTTTCAATAGAGCCGCTTGCAGTAGACACATCATACGCAGTGGTAAGGCTATATTCAGCTAATGAGTCTCTGTCATCTCCATTACTTTCAGATCCTAACACGAAAACTTTTGACCCATCATTGCTAAAGTAAATACCAGTGGGAGTTCTGTTTTGAGTTGTAGTATCTAGAGGAGAATTTAAATTTGTAATTGCTGCAAATGAACTACACGTAAAAAAAATGTTCAGAATTAACAATGCAAATGTATATCTTAATAATTTTTTCATATTAAATCGAAATTTTTTTAACAAATTATATTTTTTTTAATAAATTTACACCTCAAAACAAACAGCTTAATTTGTTGTTATTTAGCTATTGTGCTATGAACATAGTTATATATATATGAAATTCGAATGCCCTCGTGGTGAAATTGGTAGACACAAAGGACTTAAAAGC
>CABXSO010000038.1 GCA_902514945.1 uncultured Pelagibacteraceae bacterium
CTAAAATGAACAAAAAACAACTAATAGTCAAACTTTCAGGGGCATTAAACCTAAGTAAAGCTGATGCCGAAAGAACTTTTGATACAATTACCAATACAATTTTAGATGCTTTAAAAGGTGATGATTCAGTGAAAATTGCTGGTTTTGGTACTTATAAAGTGGCAAAAAGAAAAGCAAGGGTTGGAAGAAATCCAAGAACTGGAGAGCAAATTCAGATTGCTGCATCTCAAAAAGTAAAATTCTTACCTGCTAAAGCTTTAAAAGAAGTATTTAACAAATAATAATAAAATAACAGCCTTAACAAAATTCACGTTAAGGCTGTTTCTATATGCAAATTCTGCATACCATATTTACACAATCAGCGTTAGTTATTCATATCCATTAAAATAAAAGTATTTTTTTAACAGAAGGGGTCTTTATGACAAAATTAATAAATAAAATAAGTGTCCCGCTTGTAAGTTCAATTTTATTATTGAGTATGGGTGGTACAGCTATGGCAGAAACAACAGTTTCTGCGGAAATAGGTTTTATATTTAATACCTTGCTATTTTTAATTTGTGGATTTCTAGTCTTCTTTATGGCTTGTGGATTTGCAATGTTAGAATCAGGAATGGTTACATCTAAAAGTGTATCCGTTATCTGTGCAAAAAATATAGGTTTAATATCAATTTCTGGAATTATGTTCTGGATGGTTGGTTATAATTTAGCTTATGGAATACCGGAAGGTGGCTACATTGGTAGTTTTATTCCATGGTCAGATTCTAGTGCAGTTGATACTGGTTATGCAGATGGATCAGATTGGTATTTCCAAATGGTATTCTGTGCAACTACAGTGTCTATTGTTTCTGGAACATTGGCTGAAAGAATTAAGTTATGGCCATTCTTTTTGTTCGCAGCAATTTTATCAGGAATTATTTATCCAATCGTAATGGGTTGGCAGTGGGGTGGAGGCTGGTTAGCTTCTGCTGGATTCTCAGACTTTGCAGGATCTACACTTGTTCACTCAACCGGTGGAGCAGCAGCTCTTGCAGGTGCTTTAATATTAGGTCCTAGACTTGGAAGATTTACTAAGTCTGGAGCTCCTGCACCTCTTAAGCCGTTTGCAGCATCTTCAATTCCATTAGTAACCGTAGGAGTATTTATTCTATGGTTAGGTTGGTTTGGATTTAATGGTGGTTCTCAATTAGCTATCGGAACAGCTGATGATGCAATTGCTGTATCAACGATATTTCTAAATACTTTCTTAGCAGGAGCTGGTGGTGTAATGGCTGCAGCAACTGTCACAAGATTAAATTTTGGAAAAACAGATGTAGTACAAATGTTAAATGGATGTATTGGTGGACTAGTTGCAATTACAGCAGAGCCATTGATGCCTTCACCATTAGCAGCAATTTTGATTGGTGCAGTTGGTGGTGTAATCGTAGTTTATGGTACTAAACTTCTATTCTCATTAAAAATAGATGATGTAGTAGGAGCTATACCAGCTCACTTATTTGCTGGTATTTGGGGTACATTAGCTGTGCCGATTACAAATCCAGATACTTCATTTGGAACTCAATTATTAGGCGTGATCTCAATTAACGTTTTTGTTTTTGTAGTAGCAATGATTGTATGGAGCATTATGAAAGCAACTATTGGTATCAGATTAAGTAAAGAAGCTGAAACTAAAGGTACTGACGTTACTGAAACAGGAGTGATTGCATACGCAATTCGCGACTAGTTGTAAAATAACAAAAGGGATCCCTTATGGGGATCCCTTTAACTCTCTCTTAGTTAGTTAAATATAAAAAGCCCCTACCTCAAGGGGCTTTTTTAATTTTTGGTTATTATTTTAAGTGTTTTCAAGACTTCTTTGGCATGATCTTTGACTTTTACGTTGTCCCAAATTTTTAGAATTCTTCCTTTTTTATCAATTAAAAAGGTTGATCTGATTATCCCCATAAATTCTCGACCCATAAATTTTTTTTTACGCCAAACTTTATATTTTTTTAAAACTTTTTTATCTAGGTCAGATAAAAGATCAAATTTTATTTTATATTTTTTTTTAAATTTATTGTGACTATCAATACTATCTTTCGAAATACCATATATTTCACAATTAAGCTTCCTAAAATGAGGAAGCAATTTATTAAAATCATTAGTTTCTAATGTACAGCCTGGTGTGTTATCTTTTGGATAAAAATATATTATTACGAAATTTCCAAATGAATTTTTTAGGTTGAACTTTGCACTATTCGTTGAGGATAATTTGATATCAGGCGCTTTAGCTTTTTCTTTAAGCATTTAATTTATTGTCATCCCATAATTTTTTGTAATCAATAAATGGAGATAAACCGTAACTCGAGTTTATATTGGTCATATGTAGAGACAAACTTTTTACAGGAGATATACAAGTTTCTGCTTGATAAATTTCATTTAAATATTTTTCAAATGGATCGTGCCTGTCTAGACAATTTTGATAAAAATTTTTCCAATACTTATCAATTAATTTTTTTGTGGTTAAAAAAGTACATAAAGTTTTATTTATTGTTCTCCAATGTCTATGACTACCTATAAAGATATTAGTATTTTCATGTTTCATGTAATTATAGGGATAATCAGATGGACACATAAATATATCTTTATTAAGCTGAGATGAAATTCGCTCAAACGATAGTATAATTTCTTTCAACATGGTCTTGGTGTGAAGATAATCATCTTCTACAAAAAAAATTAAATCTTCTCCATTATCTTTACCAAATTCAAAACTTTGAAGAAGACTAGCTAAATTTGAAAAAGTTTGGTTAGACTTTTGTTGTTTAATAGCTGGTTTGTATTTGTCATGATTTAATGAAATTAGTTCGATATTATTATTTTCTGTGAGATTTTTAATTTTATTTAAATTTTCTATTTTAGAATTATCATCAA
>CABXSO010000039.1 GCA_902514945.1 uncultured Pelagibacteraceae bacterium
ATATGAATTTTTATATTTGTAATAAAAAAGTGCTAGTTCCAGTTTTCAGGGTAAAAGAGGATAACATCGTAATAAAGATTTTTAAAAATTATTTTAAAAATAGAAAAGTTGAAACAATTGATTGTAGTAAATTAATATGGGGTTTTGGTGCAATACACTGCATGACGCAACAAGAACCTAATATTTAATTAGGCTGCTTTTAGTGTGCCTAATAACAATCTAAAAGGTATCAACATCACCAAAGCAACAAAAATTTTAACTGCTAAATCACCAAGAGATAATGTTACCCACGGTATTCCTGTTCCATAAAAAGATATAGAAAAGAACAAGAAAGTATCTACAGTAGATCCAATCAACGAGGATGCTAAAGGAGCAACGAACCATTTTTTTTGCCTTAAATGATCAAATATTTGAACATCCAATAATTGAGCAATAATAAATGCTGTTCCTGATCCAATCGCTATTCGTATAGAAATAAGATCGGTGAAATTAGTAGAAAATACTAATGTAAATAAAATTCCTATTGAGAAACCGATGTAAACAATTTTTCTAGCTATCAACTTTCCAAAAGATCTATTGGCTAAATCTGTTATCAAAAATGCAATTGGATAACTGAAAGCCCCATATGTTAATATTTCCTCTAGTCCATAATATTTAATTGGAAATTGGACCAAATAATTAGAAGCTAATACGACTAGCCCCATTAAAAATGAGAGCGTCAAGAATATTTTGTTCATCAGGCAATTTTAGATTGAATAGGTTTTTTCTTAAACGGAGATTTTATTAACAAACTTTTTTTCAATTTTTTTAATCTAGGAGATAAATTTTTGTTTTTTACAGATTTTAGAAATTCATCAAAACTACCCCTTTTGTCTACTGATCTGACCCCTGCATTACTAACTGTCAATTTTAAGCTTCTTTTTAAAAGTTCACTTGTGAATTTCACTTTTTTTAAATTAGGTAAAAATCTTCTTTTTGTCTTATTGTTAGCATGACTAACATTATGACCTTTCATTGGATTTTTTCCGGTCAGTTCACATTTTTTTGGCATAGTAAGTTCGACTGTATAAAGTGAGATATTGATGACGTCAAGTTTATTAAATTAATCTAATCCCTTTTTCCAACTATTTCGTTAAAGTTTTTTACACCATCTTTTATTAGTATTTCCTTAAGTTCTTTTTTAATGAGACCAACAATATTTGGACCTCTAAAAACCATAGCTGTATAAAGTTGCAAATAATCAGCTCCAGCTAAAAATTTTTGATAAGCAGATCTACCAGAGTCAACACCACCTACACCTATAATTTTGATCCTACCTTTTAAAACTTTATAAAATTTTCCTATCAAATATGAGGACTTGGACTCAATAGGTTTCCCAGATAACCCTCCTTTTTGATGACTTTGAGTATTCTGTAAATTTTCTCTTGTTGTATCAGATGTGTTAGAAATAATAATTGCTTCTATCTTATTATTTAGAAGTACTTCAGAGATTCTCATTATTTCTTTGTCGTCTATATCTGGTGATACTTTTACCGCTATAGGTGTTTTAGAGTTAAAATTTTTTTTTTCTTTTTCTATTAATTTTAAAAGATCATCTAGCTTTTTTTGGTCATGAAAGTTTCTTAAATCTTCAGTATTTGGTGAGGAAATATTGATAGTGATATAATCTGAGACCCCATTAAATATCTTTAAACACTGTATATAATCATTTGCTCTATTTTTTGAATCTTTATTAGGTCCAATATTTATTCCAAGTAAGCCAGTTGGATTATTTCTTTTAATTCGATCTACGATATTTTTTGAGCCTAAATTATTAAAACCAAGTCTATTTATAAGAGCCTCATCTTCTACTAGTCTAAAAACTCTAGGTTTGGGGTTTCCGTATTGTTCCAACGGTGTAACGGTTCCTACTTCGACAAAACCAAACCCTAAGTTAAACAATGAATTATATACTTCAGCATTTTTATCAAATCCTGCTGCCATACCAATTGGATTGTCTATTTCCTTATTAAATAATTTTGTCTTAAAAAGAGGATTATTTTTTTCTTCATCCAAAATATTTGGAATAAAATTAAATTTTAGTGACTTTATCGCAAAACTATGAGCAGTTTCAGGATCTAATTTAAAAATTAGAGATCTTAAATTTGAAAACATTATTTAATTCTATCTATTATAAGATCTTTTGTTTCTTTCACACCAAAAAAACTTATAAAAAAACCCATTCTTGGTCCATTTTCATCTCCAAAAACTACTTCATAAATTAATTTAAACCAATCTCGAAGGTTCTCAGTGTATCCATTTTCTTTACCAGTGGA
>CABXSO010000040.1 GCA_902514945.1 uncultured Pelagibacteraceae bacterium
TAGGGGGAATGGGGCATTCATCTTCAGTCACACTAGGTATTGATCTTAATTCAAAAACACAGAATATTTGTTTGGATGGTGATGGTGCTTTATTAATGCATCTAGGATCTATGGGTATAACATCAAAATTTGCAGGAAAGAGATTCAAACATATTTTATTTAGAAACAACTCTCATGAGTCTGTTGGAAACCAAACAACAAACTCTAATCACATCAATTATAAACTAATTACGAAAGGATTAGGATTTAAAAAGTATTACTTAATACACAAAAGATCAACTTGTGAATCAATTTTAAAAAAATTTTTGAGTAACACTGGGCCAGCTTTTTTAGAAGTAAGAATTAAAAGTGGAAGCATTGAAAACTTAGGGAGGCCGAGAAATTTAGAGAAAATAAAACACTCTTTTATGAAAAATTAATATGCATAATCTTATAATAAATAATTTTTCTTTCTTGAACAGTATTGAGAAAAGGAAAATAATTTTAGTAGTTTTAATTAGCGTTATAGTCCACTCAATGGATATTTTTATGGCTGCATTAGTATATCCGCTAATCCAACAATTTATAAATCCAGGAAGTCAAATTATATTTGGAAACATTAGTTATCTAAATGAATTTATTTTAATAGATAATGAGCTAAATATAATATTTTTAATCTTACTATTAATATTAATTACCTCTATAACAAAAACTGTAATTTATTTTTTCTACATTTTTTTACATTATAGAACCCTTGAATCAATTAATATAAGACTGTCAAAGAAATTTTATAAACAATATTTAGATGCACAATGGATTGAAATATCAAAAAAAGATACTCCATCAATACTTAGAAATATCAGCACTCAGTGTTCCTCTTATGTATTTAAGAATATATCATCTATAATCAATTTATTCTCAGAGCTATTTCTTATTTTGGGCCTTACTTTTTTATTAATTTATATTGAACCATTAGCATCAATTTTAGCGATAATTTTTTTACTTTTAACCGCTGGCAGTCTTAATTTAATCACGAAATCTTTTAACTTTAGATTTGGTAAAACTCAAGCCAAGCAAACCAAAAAAATCAATAAACACATAATCCAAACTTTTAGAATTTTAAGAAATATTAAAATTTTAAACTTAGAAAAAAATTTTTTTAAACAATTTAGTCAAAACTTATCCCCCGAAGTTAGAGCGAGAACTAATCAAGGAATAATTCAGTTACTAACGAGAGGAATTTTTGAAGTACTTGGAATTCTGTCTATTGTAACAATAATTTCAGTTTTTTATATTTCAGGCACTGATTTAAATGATATAGTTTCGTATGTAGGTTTATTTTTTGTTTCAGTAATTAAACTTCTTCCAGCAACAAACAGAATTCTTCTTTATTTTCAAATATTAAGATTTGGTCAAGCAAGTGTAGAAATTTTTAATTCTGAATTTAATTTTAAAAGTAAAAGAATAGAAAATGACCAAAAAAAAATTATAATAAATTTTGATGAAGAATTTAATACCTTATCGTTCAAAAATGTAAGTTTTAGTTATGATAAAAAAAAATCAGTTTTAAAAAATTTAAATTTTGAAATGCATAGAGGACAAATTTTAGGAGTCTCTGGCGAGTCAGGAAAAGGAAAGTCCACTTTGTTAGATATAATCTCGGGTTTTCTTGAAAAAAATAATGGTGAGATTTTAGTTAATAATAAAAAAAATATTTTATTATCTAGAGGTTGGCAACGAAAAATTGGTTTTGTTTTTCAAGATACATATTTACTTGATGACAGTCTCAAAAATAACATTGCTTTAGGAAAAGACGAGGGAGATATTGAAATTGAAAAAATAAATTATGCAATAAAAAATTCTGATTTAGATAAGTTTGTTCAATCCCTGGATGGTGGAGTCAATTACAGCTTAGGAGAGATTGAGCAAAGATTATCTGGAGGTCAAAAACAAAGAATTGGAATAGCAAGGGCATTGTATAATAAACCCGAGATATTAATTTTAGATGAAGCAACCAGTGCTTTAGATCTAGAAACTGAGGAAAAAATATTAAATATTCTACAAAACTTAAAATCTCAATGTTCCATAATCATTGTCTCACATAAGAAAAATACTTTAAAAATTTGCGATAAGATAATCGAACTTTAAAAGATAATTAAATATATCCCGATTTTAGTTGACTAGTTTAAACTTAAATTTTATCAAATA
>CABXSO010000041.1 GCA_902514945.1 uncultured Pelagibacteraceae bacterium
ACAACCTTTACTTTGTTAGATTTGATATCAAAAGAAGTGATTGAAAAAAATATTAGACAAATGCTAATAAGTAAAAAGACTTTTATTTTGTTTGAAAACATTATTCAAAAAATACCCAATAAACATAAGAACTGCAATTCCCATAAACCAATTTGTTACTAATATTGTGTAAAAAATATCCTCATAATCCCCCCCTTTAATATTAATTACATACCACAAACTTAAAAATGGAAGTGCTGTTAGTCTCAAAATACTTAAATAAAGACTATATAATGGTTTTTTAACTGCTTGGAATACTGCAGTTGTTATAAAAAAACAGGATAAATTGGACCAATTAATGCAGCAACTTTTAAATATATTGTGCCATGTTTTATTGCCTCTGAATTATCAGTAAATAATGAAACTAAAAACTCTGCACCCAAAAATATTATTATTCCTGCACAAATCATAAAAGATGATCCAAAAAAAAGAGCCTTTTTATATAGTTCTCTTAATCTGTCGAAATTTTTTGCACCAAAATTTTGTCCTCCAATAGATAGTACTGCAGTATTTAAACCAATTACTGGAAGTAAAAAAACTTGCTCAATTCGCAAAGCAGCACCGTAACCAGCAGTGGCTAAATCTCCAAATTTACCAATGAAGTAAAGAATATTGAATATACCAACACCAATTAATAGCATACTAAACATTACAGGAATTGTCTGATATAGAAGTTCTCCGAGAAGTTTAAACTTTGGTATAAAACACTCAGGCTTAAGATATTGCTTTAATTCACAACAATAAACTTTATACGCTAAGTATAGAAGACCGATAAACTGTGCTACTACGGTTGCAATAGCAAGGCCTGCTATGCCAAAAGCTGGTACAAAACCATAACCAAAAATAAATAATGGATTAAGAATAATGTTTAAAAAGAAACTAAAAATTAAAACGTTTCTATAACTTTTGGTGTCTCCTTGTGCATTCAAAGTTCCATTTAAAGAAATCTGAATCAAAACTATTATTGTTCCATAAAAAATTACATCAAGATATTTTCTAGTTAAAATAATTCCCTCTTGATCTGATCCCATTAAGGAAAGTAAAAAATCTGAAACATTTAAACCAAAAAGAGTTACGAGAATGGACAAAAAGATTGCAAATATAATTGATTGGGCAACAAATAGTGATGCCTTCCTTTTATTCTTTGCACCTATATTATTTCCAATTAAAGTATTAGTCCCTGCCGTTAATCCAACTCCTATAGCAATAATGGTAAAGTAAATTGGAAAAGATTTTGCAATTGCTGCTATTGCTTCAGCAGATATTCTTCCTGCGAACCAAGTATCTACTAGATTGTAAAAAGTTTGAAATAATGAACCAACACTTGCTGGGATTGTAACTTTTCTAAGCAAAAACCATATTGGATCTTTAGTTAGTTTGAAAGATTGTGACAAATAAATCCTTAATTAAATTCTTTTTGGAAATTATATTTTTTTCCTGATAGCTTTGCTTTATATATCTGACTTTGTCTCATTCTAAAACGAGATTTTTGAACTTTTGAGAGTTTATTAAAACAATTAGGGCAAGTTACACCCTCTTCATATTTATCAGATTTTTTATCCTTCACTGAAATTGGTTGCCTGCATCCACCACAAATTGAATATGTTCCCTGTTCTAAACCGTGCTTTAAACTTACTCTGTTATCAAATACAAAACATTCACCTTTCCATAAACTATTTTTTTGTTTTACTTTCTTTAAATAATTCAGAATTCCACCTTTTAATTGATAAATATTCCTAAAACCCTTTTTCTCTAAATATACAGACGCTTTTTCACATCTTATTCCTCCGGTGCAAAACATAGCTATTGGCTTATCTTTTTTTAACTTTTTTAAGTATTTTGGAAAATCTCTAAAGTTACCTATTTTAGGGTTTACTGATTTTTTAAAAGAACCAACTTTATGTTCAAAAGGTTTTCTTGCATCTAACAAAAGAGTTTTCTTATTTTTTATTAATTTATTCCATTCTCTTGGCTCTATATGACTATTCTTTTTTTTTAATCTATTCGTCATTTTTAGGTCCATCGGTACGACTTCTTTTTTGATTTTAATTTTTGGTTTATGAAAAGGTTGAAATCTACTTTTAGAAT
>CABXSO010000042.1 GCA_902514945.1 uncultured Pelagibacteraceae bacterium
TACAAAGTAAAAAAGACAAAAAAACTTTATTTCTTATTCGATAAAAATTAATGAATGAAACAAAACTTTAAAGTAGTAATTTTTACTGATTTAGATGGTTCACTTTTACATAGAGATACTTTTAAATTTGATACGATTAAAAATTATATTTCAAGCCTTGTAGATCAGGGAGTAATCGTAATTCCAAATTCAAGTAAAACTGAGAAAGAAATCGAAAAATTTAATGAAGAACTTGGTGTTAATCTTCCATATATTTCTGAAAATGGGTCGTCAATACAAGGGTTAAATTTAATTAATGCCAATTTTCCTAATAAAATTGTTCTAAGCAGAGAGAAAGAGGAATTGATAAAAATTTTTAATGATAAAGTACCAGAGCAATTAAAAAATAAATGTATTCAAATTTCTAAAATAAGCAAAGCAGAACAAGAAAAAATATTTGGTCAAAAAGATGATAAACTTAAAAATGCTTTAACTAGAAAATATACTTCACCTTTTTTGTTTAAGGGTGATAAAAATGAACAAAATAGATTATCAAAAATTTTAAGTTCTAATTCATTGACTCTTCAAGAAGGAGGGCGTGTTGTAAATCTCTGTGATAATATTAATAAAGTTAAATCAATGAATAAAGTAATCAAAATTTTAAGAAAAACAGAAGATAAGATTAAGTCAATTGCAGTTGGTGATAATTATAATGACTTAGATATGTTGAAAAATTGTGATGTCCCCTGTTTAGTATTTAATGACAAATTTAAGTTAGATCAAATAAACATAGATAATTTGATATTTTCTAATATGCCATCACCTGAAGGCTGGGCTGATGTGATTAAAAAAGCTCTAGATAAATTAAATCATAATGTCTAAGATTTGTTATGGGTGATTTTTCTCAAAATGGAATAATTTCAACTTTACACGATTTTGGAACTAGATCTACAAGTGAAATTGAAAAAGACTTACTAAAATTTGCTAAAGAAAGAAAGATGGAGTTAATTTTGCCTTGTCTTTACTCTGAGCTAGAAGGATCAGCTTTGCCAAAAATCGTAGATGAGATAAGTAAAACAAAATACTTAGATCATATTATTGTTGGTTTAGATAAAGCAAACGAAACACAAGCTAAAAAAGCTTGGAAATTTTTTAAAAAATTAAAAACCCCTTTTTCTCTTTTGTGGAATGATGGCCCTGCATTAAAAAAACTTGATCAAGAATTAAAAAAAAAAGATCTTTCACCTAATGAACTCGGTAAAGGTAGGAACGTTTGGTACTGTATCGGTATGTCTATAGCAAGGGATACCGCACGTTCAGTCGCTCTACATGATTGTGATATTAATACTTACGATAGAAGAATGTTAGCAAAACTCTTTTACCCTGTGGTAAATCCTCTTTTTAATTTTGAATTTTGCAAAGGATATTATCCAAGAGTAGCAAATGGTAAAATGAATGGACGTGTTGCAAGATTACTGGTTTTTCCTTTGCTTACAGCACTAGAAAAAACTATTGGTAAGAGTGATTATTTAAATTTTATGAAATCATTTAAATATCCTTTGGCAGGTGAATTTTCATTTAGAAGGAATGTGTTGCCAGAATTAAGAATATCCTCTGATTGGGGAATAGAAGTTGGAATTTTGTCTGAAATGCAAAGAAGTTTCTCTCCTCAAAATATCTGCCAAGTAGATTTAGCAGATACTTATGACCATAAACATCAAGTTTTATCTATTGATGATGAAACTAAAGGATTGTCTAGGATGTCTATAGATATAATAAAAACATTTATAAAAAAATTAGCAACTCAAGGTAATTCATTTAGTAGGGAAAAATTTAGATCTTTAAAGGCAACTTATTATAGATCTGCTTTGGACTTAATAGATATATATAGAAGTGATGCATATATGAATGGTCTAAAATTTGATTCACATACAGAAGAAAAGGCTGTTGAATTGTTTGCTATGAATATTATGAAAGCTGGTGAAGCTTTTATTCTTAATCCAATGGATACTCCGTTTATACCAACTTGGAGTAGAGTTAAAAGTGCCATTCCAGATTTTCTCGGAAGACTTGAAAAAGTAGTAAATGAAGATAACAAAAAATATTGTTAATGTTATCA